>NZ_CP151979.1:2725000-3025000 GCF_038593265.1 Ureibacillus sp. FSL W7-1570 | reverse complement strand
CTAGATATCACCAAAAATGGTTATCACTTTATAAACCTTAATTAACTGGTCGTTCAATTCCTCGATGTTTAAATTAGAATCAATCTTCCCTTTTTATATTTCAATTCACTACCGTCGCATAAATGATGTCTGAATTTTCAGTTTTATTTTTTCTGGACTTTAGAGAAAAAACGAAAACACCTAAGCGAGGGTAGTAAACATCCATTTTTTACCATAACCTATGACTTGTGCAACAACGACTGGCAAACCTTTATGGGACGCCGTTTCCTTCGATTTTTCGTAACTAAATGTGAGCGGATTTCCACAAAGAAGCCTTCAAATAGCGACTAATTTGTCAGTAACTGCGTTCGCTATTCGTGTTCAACTGAGCTAAAACATTCAGACCGTACACTATCATGGCTACGTACACTTGATTATGTACAGCTTGTTCACTGTGACCAAAAAACTTTTTAATGTTCCGATGTTGTTTCATCCATTTGAAAAAGTTCGATTGCCCAACGTGATTGGTAGATTTCTGCAATTTCATCTGCGTCCATGTCAAACCGACTTGTCAGTAAATAAAGCTCATTTCCTTTTGTATCATGCAATTTGAGTAAGCAAAACACGTTTTCAGAACGATTTTGTGGTGTTCCAATGACAACCATTTCATCAGAGAATACGGGTGAATCTTCTGGTAACGAAAAGGATTCTAACACTCGGACAACAGTGTTTTTACGCAAACGGGTCACAAAGAAATAGCCATCTTCCGTCATTTGATCAAAGCGCCCATCATCCAAGTAACCACGATCAAACACGTACATGCATTCTCTGTCATCCACGAATACTTCTAGTTGACCACGATCATGTTCGTTGGCATTCGTGAGTACGGCTTGATCTGGATAGGAGAGTCCTTTTTCCATCAAAACAAGTCGTAAGTGAAGCTTTACTCCTGATTTTGTTTTTCGAAACTCTGCCCACTTATGATTAATTAAGCGGTAATGTACTCGAATCAATGATTTTCAAAGGCGTTGTCACTTTTCTTCTTGTTTGGAAATTGGTTTTCCGATGAATTTGTGCCACTAAATCGAGAAAAATCGTTTGAAAGAACTCAGTTGGGATGGTATTGATTCGTCTCCCTAACTATGAAAAACGAATCGATTCCAATCCCGTTGCTCGTTGTAATTCTTCTAAAAAGACAGCGTCACTCAACGCCCGTAAACTCTCGGTTTCATGGAGTTGGGCATACAAAAGCAGTTTCATAAATGAAGCCATATAAAGCTTCTTGGTATAGTGATTTAATTGATGTGTTTTCACTAGGTCGTCAAATAATGGACGATTAATCGGTGAAAACCATTGTTCAAATGATGTTTTTCGTGTAAACTTATCCATGGTTTTATCCTTTGTATTGGATTTGGATGGTTTACTACCACCCAACCATTATAAAGGATTTTTTTGTGTTTGAATTATATTTCAGAAAATTCGGTTTATTCGAAGGTGTTAAATTATTTTAATGCGACGCTAGTGGCATATTTTATATTTAATAAGATTAAATTATTCGAACATATATTTCTCGTATTTGCTTTATTACACTATCTAATTTAAAATCTTCTATCATTTTTAAACTAGCTATACCAAATGATTCTCTTGTATTACTTGATAAATAAAGATTTTCAATCATTTTTGAAAACCTTTCTACATTGTCAATTTCAACAACATAACCATTCAACCCATTTTTCACCAAATCTCTATTTCCTCTACAATTTGTCACTACCAACGGTAATCCTGTGGCCATTGCTTCCATAACATTTACAGGTAATCCTTCACGTCTTGATGAAGAAACTGCAATATCAGAAATTAACATAAGATTTGGAACATCATTACGGTAACCTAAAAATTCCACATTTTTTTCTAACCCTAAATGATTCACTAACTGCTTATATTGTTCGACCATGTCTCCTCTTCCGACAAGTAATAATTTTAAATAAGGAATTTTACTTTTCAGTTTATAAACAACATTTATTAACATATCCTGATGTTTATTATGATTTAGTTCACCAACAAAAATCAAAATAAAATCCTTCTCTGAAAAACCATATTGTTTTCTTAACTGTATTTTTTTCTCTAACGTTTGAGGAATAAATTTTGAAGTATCAATCCCTACTCCATTCACCATTTCTACGTGTTTTGCTTTAAATTTTTCTTTGGCAATTTTGTAATCTTCATTATTAATCGTAATTAAACAATCTGTATATTTCGAAAGCCATTTTTCAATTGGATAATAAATCAGCCAATTTTGAATTGGAGCACCTTTATAAAAATGAAAACCGTGAGCAGTATAAATCACTTTTATATTGTTAAAATTTTTACAAGCAAGTCTTACACATGCAGAAGCAACTGGAGTATGGGTATGTACAAGATCATATTTTTCTTGTTGAATTAGTTTTTTTAGTTTTTTATATGCTTTTATATTTTCTTTTCGTAAAGGTGATCGTTGAAATTCGATATTATGGATTTTACATCCTAAATTATTTAACTCTTCATTAACTTCTTGAACAATATTAAAGGCACAATGTACCTCGTGCCCTTCTTCAATTAACATTTTAATATGGGGAATTAGAAATGCATTGACAGTATTGGATATTGTCGTGACATACAATATTTTCATACTCTATCTCCAAATCTCTAATTTTTCACACTTTTTTTGCTGGTATACCTATATATGTACCAGATTCAGTAATATTTTTTACAACTACTGCCCCTGCTCCAATATTGACATTTTGAGTAATAATGATGTTATTTCTTACTATTGAACCTATTCCCAACCAAGAACCTTGTCCAACTTTAACCGTCCCCGCCAAATGCGCACCAGGCGAGATATGAACAAAATCCTCAATGATGTTGTCGTGATCGATTGTAGCACTGGTATTGATAATGCAGCCTTTACCAATTTTGGTACAGCAGTTAATTACAACTCCTGCCATGACTACTGTTCCAATCCCAATTTCAACATCATTGCCGATAATGGCACTGGGATGTATTAAAACTGGAATACTTGCTCCTAATTTTTCCAGCATGCTTTGAATCTTTTCTCTCGTACTGTTGTTTCCGATACCTACAATTACATCATGAGAATCTATAAATTTATGAACATCTTTTGTAGTTCCGATCACATCAATCCCCATGGATGATTTTAAATTTTGGTTATCATCCAAAAAGGAAATGCTTTCCCATTTATTCATTTTTAATGCGATATCTGCTACAACTTTTCCGTGTCCACTTGCCCCGATAATCAGAAGTTTATTTTTCATATACAATGTCTTCCTTTTTATTTCCTGTAAAAGGCTCCATCGTTGCTGCAGTTTCTGAATTGATTCCTTCTCGAACAAATACTTTTTTAACGGTCAGTAAAATAATTTTCCAATCCCCGATAAAACTTACATGATCCACATATCGAACATCTAAATCAAACTTCTCTTCCCAACTGATGGCATTTCGACCGTTGACTTGGGCAAGGCCGGTTAAGCCTGGTCTTACTTCATGACGCCGTTTTTGATGATCATTATATAAAGGAAGATATTGCACCAATAACGGTCTCGGTCCCACAATCGACATATCCCCTTTTAAAATATTAAACAGTTCCGGTAATTCATCCAAAGAGGTGGAACGCAAAAACTTCCCGAACTTCGTCAATCTCACACTGTCAGGAAGCAGTTCTCCATTCTCATCCCGCTCATCCGTCATCGTGCGGAATTTGTACATTGTAAAGATTTTTTCATTCAGTCCGGGCCGTTGTTGTTTAAAGATCACCGGGCTTCCCAATTTTATTTTAACAAGCAGTGCGACGATTAAGAAAATGGGACTCAATACGATAATGGCAATCAAAGATAATATAAAATCCATTGGTCTCTTTATAAATCTTTTATAAATTCCACCTTTCGAATTCATCTTTTTGCCCACAACTCCTTAATCGTTCCACACACTCTTTTCAAATCCTCATCCGTCATCTTCGTATCGGACGGCAGGCAAACACCGTTTTCAAATAACTCCGCTGCGACATCCGATCCAAGATGGATATAATCATATTTTTCATAGAACGGTTGCAAATGCATTGGTTTCCATACAGGTCTTGATTCAATATTTTCTTTTTCCAATGCTTCAATGACATCCATTGGTCGGATGTCTCCTGTCAGTTGGATGACACTAAGCCAATAGTTCGGTTCATTCCATTCATTAACTGGCATGAACTCAATCCCTTCTAATTCGCCTAGTTCACTTTTATAAAATTCAAAGATATATTTCTTTTTTGCTACTCTGTCGTCTAATACTTTCAATTGACCTCTACCAATTCCAGCAAGCACGTTGCTCATGCGGTAGTTGTAGCCCAATTCGCTATGTTGATAGTGTCTTGCCTGATCGCGGGATTGGGTGGACCAGAATCGCGCTTTCTCAATTTTATCCACATGATCGGAAACAAGCATTCCGCCGCCGGATGTGGTAATGATTTTATTGCCATTGAACGAAAAGATTCCGTAATCGCCAAAAGTACCTGTATGTTTCCCTTTATAATATGCGCCCAAAGACTCGGCAGCATCTTCAATAATTGGTACATTATGTCTACGGCAAATCTCTAAAATTTTATCCATATCTGCCGATAAGCCATATAGGTGGACTACAATGACGGCCTTCACATTTAGATATTTTTCAAAGGCCTTTTCCAAAGCTTCCGGCGACATATTCCAAGTTTCCGGGTCACTGTCAATGAAAACCGGAATCGCATGCTGGTAGATGATCGGATTGGATGTCGCTGCAAAGGTGAGAGATTGACAGAATACAATATCTCCTTCACCCACTCCGGCTGCCTTTAATGCAAGATGCATCGCGGCGGTTCCGGATGAAAGCGCTAGCGCAGCTTTTGAGCCCACTTTTTCCGCAAGTTCCTTTTCAAATTGATTGACATTCTCTCCTAATGGAGCAATCCAATTGGTCTCAAAAGCTTCTTTTACATACTGCATTTCGTACCCTTCATCGCTCATATGGGGTGAAGAGAGATAAATTCTTTCTGTCATGATACATAGCTTCCTTTCCTACAATTAAATAATGGATAATTGAGTCGGTGTATAGTGGATTTCATCTTGTTCCTGAACAAGATCCCATTTTTTATTTGCCACATCAATCGTAATTCGTTTGATCTCGTCAGGATTTTTCAATGTTTTTAATTGCCCCAATAGCATCATCAACTGATGATGTTCCATGCAGTGGGCTTTGCCGACATGGATTTTCGGAAAGATGGATGCTTCCTGGATTTCTTCCGGATTGAGCAACTCTTCATACATTTTTTCACCCGGACGAATGCCGGTAAATTCAATTTTGATTTCATCTTCCGTGAATCCGGACAAGTGGATGAGATTTCGCGCCAAGTCCACAATTTTGACCGGTTCCCCCATATCCAATACGAACACTTCTCCGCCTTTTGCCAGCGCGCCGGCCTGGAGTACAAGTCGTGATGCTTCCGGAATGGTCATGAAGTATCTTGTCATGTCCGGATGTGTCACCGTTACCGGTCCACCTTTGGCAATTTGCGCCTTGAACCGAGGCACGACACTGCCTCTGGAACCTAGTACATTCCCGAAACGTACCGCCGCAAAATTGGTGTTGCTCCGTTTTGCCAAGTCCTGGACCACCATTTCAGCGATGCGTTTCGACGCTCCCATCACGTTTGTCGGGTTGACGGCTTTATCCGTCGAAATCATGACAAAGTTTTTCACGCCAAATTCATGGGCGGCATCCGCCACATTTTTCGTACCAAAAATATTGTTTTCAACCGCTTCGGTCGGATTGTATTCCATCAACGGCACATGTTTATGGGCCGCCGCATGGTATATCACATCCGGTTTATATTGTTTGACGATTTCAAAGATCCGTCTGCGATCCCGGATATCCGCAATCACCGGGATTAATTCGGTTTGGCTGTTTCCATGTTTTTCTTTCAATTCCATCAAGATGGTGTAGATGGAGTTCTCCCCATGGCCCAACAATATCAATTTTTTCGGATTGAAATTCATCACTTGCCGGCAAATTTCGGAACCGATGGAGCCCCCAGCTCCTGTAATCAGGATGGTTTTATTCGTCAATTTTTTCGAAATGGCATTCATGTCGAGTTTGACTTCATCCCGGCCAAGCAAATCCTCGATGTTCACTTCTTTCATATCACTGACGGACACTTTCCCCGTCATGACATCTTCAATATTCGGCATGATTTTGACCTTGGCGTTGGTTTGCGCGCAACGGTCATAGATGCTTTTGATACCAAAACGTCCTAATGATGGAATGGCGATAAAAATTTCCTCGATATTGTATTTTTTAACAATTTCGGGTATATCGCGGGTTGTACCCTTCACTGTGACGTCCAGGATTTTTAAATGTTGTTTTTTCGGATCGTCATCCACAATCGCAACTGGCCGATATTCCGGATTCGGTGCCCGTTTCAAGTTGCGGATGAGCATCGCGCCGCCTTGTCCCGCCCCCACAATCAATACCCGTTTCAAGTTGTCCGCTCTTCGGAAGGATTCCCGGTCATTGAGCATCCGGACAATAAAACGGGATCCGCCAATCAGAATGATATGCAGCATCCATGTGACCATCATCACACGGAAATAAACATCATGATTGATGATGTATTGCATGAAGCTGGCGGTCATTACAGAAATGGTCACCGCAACACAAATGATAAGGAGTTCCCGGACCGAAGCCACACTCCACATCCGGTCGTATAAATGGAAAAAGTAAGCCGCAATGTGATGACTGATCAAAAGCGTTATGGCACTGAGTAAGATTAATTTGTTGTCATAGACATTCAGTGTCGGATGCAGCAGCCAATAGCTGATAAAGATTGCTGATAGGACAATGCATGAATCGATGGTAAAAAATAGGAGATAACGCTTTTGATAGCTCATAAAAAGTCAACCTTCTTTCTACTAAATTTCAAAAGTGTCGATTGCGAGAAATTCTTAGAGGTCTTTGATATGTATAACCGAGCATTTCAAGTGTTTTAATAGGATATCTTATGCTACTAGTAAACCGCTTGAACATGCACCCGATGTTCGTTCATAGAATGTGAATCCAATTGATTAATTCATTCTATCATTTAATTCAACCGGTTTCCCTTGTTAATTATTTCATTTATTGCTTTGTGTAACCGTTATTCGTATTTGATGATGGTGGATGTTCAGGTTGCGGATTGGTGTTATGTCGAAAAGCTGGTGTCATCCATCGAACGGACTTCTGATCCCGGCTTTGTTTATATGAAATCAATGCTCATCATGTTGATCCACAATGATGAGCAGCGTTTTGTATTTTTATTGACCATTTTGAAACCTTTGAAACTTCTTTTTCGTTATTTATGTTAAGCGGGTTTCGAGTGTTTTTATTGAGCAAAGGCAAACCTTTTTAGTTTTCTATAAAATCGGTGGCTGAACCCACAGCGGCGGTAGTGATCTTAAATAAGGCCTGTCCACTAAACCAAGGATGCTTACGGATTGGTCAAAACCCATCCGTTTCGACAAATCCCATCACATAACGAGCCTCTATATAACAATCCGCGGAGCTGCGAATATTACTACCGTAAGAACAATGGAAATGTGAAATGAAGAATTTTCTGTCTACTCGAAATATTGGAACAATTTATGAGTTTTGATTAAAATTTCCATATCGGTCAAAACGATACTTTCTATTCCTTATTATATTATATATTTCTTTTGTATCAATCGCACCATTTTCTTAGTTATTTTCAGTAAGAAAGTCCAGGAATTTCGCACTAATCATTCAAGATTCAACAAAAAAAGAGAACCATTTCCATTTGTGAATCAATTATTCACAACCAATGTTTCTCTTTATTTGACATTATACAATACGTTCTGTCAGAAATCTACCAATATTTTCATAAAATACTATGATTCAGGGGCATTTCCGGGTGGAAATTCAAAAATAATTTTAATGAACCACCAACGTTTTTCCTAATGTATAGGAGTAAATAGGCTTATAAAAATTACTGATTATTACTATTTTGATAAATACGTCCAGATGAAAAATTACTATTTTTGTATACATCTTTGTTAAACTTAACTACTAAATATCCGTAACCATCTCTACCATCTTTTTGAATTACTGCAGATGTTAATTCTGGAGCTTCAGTATCTTCTTTTACTTGAATTGCTTTACTAAATGCTTTAATGCCTTCACCAGAAAGGTCAATAATTGCGTCTGCATCAATTGATACATTTCCATAACCAACTGATAATGGTGAAATAAGCTCAATGATAAACTTAGTTTTATCATTTTTATCTTGTTCCACTTTAGTAACCGTATTTCCAGAAACATCAACTGCAGCAGTGCCGAATTTTACAACTTCTTCACTAAATTTGATTTCTAATTTTTGTGGGTTAATTACTGTAATATCAGTTACTTCTGAAGCTTTGCCATCACTTTCACCTTTAGTAAGTGAAATAGATGCTGGGTTTGGTGATAAAAGATTGTTATTCCAGTCTACAGCTCCTACTAATTTTAATTCGATTTCTTTATTAGACTTAACTGCTGTATTTAGGTTAACCAATAGTTCACCTTTAAGTTGTAAATCAGTTGTATCAAGAACAATATCTTCTGTACCTGTAGTACCTACACTTAAAGTTGTTCCATCTGCAACATATTTAGCACTGAAGTTAGCACCAGTAAGGCTTTTAACAGGTTCAGAGAATTTTACTTTGTATTGTGAAGCATGAACTTTTTGCACACTAGCAATAGTTGGTCTATCTTGATCGTCTACTTTGATTACACCAGAGTTATATGCAGGTAGATTTTCATTTTTTGTATTATCAGCTGCTAATACTTTATCTTTAGCAATAGATAATACATACTCACCGTTCATGTATTCAGTGGCATTAAGTGTGATTTGCTATTCCCATAATTTTTTGGAATAGAAAGAAAGAACTAAGCAAGCAAATTAAAAAGCAACCTCCCGAAAATAGAAATGGGGGTTTTAAGAAAATAATTAGTTGGGAATTTTTATATGGTAATCAATTATAGGGAGTGAATAAACGTGAAATTTGATCCAAATCAGCATCTTCATTTAGGATATTATGAGAACAATGTTGATTTAGAAGCAGTCGCATATAAAATTCAGAATGAAAATAAATGGGTAGTTTTTTTAGATAATGAACAAGATACTACATTAGTTAAAAAAATATTAGATAAGTATGATTTCCATGAAAAATATGGTTACAAGATTTTTACTGTTGATGCAGATGATTTATCTTATGAAGTCGGAAGTAAGCTATTTGAAGAATGGTTAAAAGCAAATAATATAATATTATAAAATATAAGAAATAAGGAACGAATTTGCTAACGCAACTTCAATCCATGCCCCAAGTGATGAAAAACACTTGGGGCATTTTTCAATTCGTATCGTATAGCCTCTTCCCAAAAAGGACACAGAACTTCTACCCCGAGTTCGACAGTTTGAAGCTCACTTTAGGCAAACACAATTTAGAAATTGTTTTCAACAAAAAACAAACGTTTTATTTTTATTATAAATAGAAGCCCCTTTCGAGATGATGTATAAAATTTTGTGTAAAGCTTTTTGCTAGACCAAAAGAAAAAAGGTAGGGGATTTTCTGATTGGACCAAAAATCTTAGAGAAAGGAGTACCCTACCTATGACTAAAAGGATACCGAATGTCGACTGGGCAAATCAACTGGAAAATGCCATTCGTCACTTTGTGAAAGAAAAATTCGAACTGATCATGCGGAAAGAAATCAAACATTTCCTCGAAATCGAACCAGCGGACACATCCAATATGAGAAACGGCTACGATCAACGAAATCGAGATACGCAATATGGCCGGATTGAGGGGCTTTTGGTGCCAAGAGAACGAAACGGGGAATTTCAAACCCAATTGTTTGCCCCTTATCAACGGCACATCGGCTGGCTGGAGGAAGCCATCATCAGGATGTATCAAAGTGGTATGAGTACGCGTGAAATTGGCAAGTTTATCGAACGAATTCTAGGAAATGCTTATTCTCCAGCGACGATCAGCCGTATTACCGATGTAGTGAAGGAAGACATCGAGAAATGGCACCATCGTCCACTATCCAAACGTTATTCTGTCTTATATTTGGACGGCTTGTACGTGAAACTTCGCCGGGATACGGTAGAGAAAGAAGTTATTTATGTGGTGTTAGGAGTGAATGAAGAAGGATATCGCGAAATTCTGGATTTCTTCGTGGGAGGACAAGAAAGCGCCTATGGATGGCGGGAGATTCTCCAACAGCTCTACAAAAGAGGCGTCAAGGAAGTGCTTCTGGGCGTATTCGATGGCCTTCCGGGGCTGGAGGAAGCCTTTAAGGCGGTGTATCCGAAAGCCGATGTGCAGCGCTGTGTCGTGCACAAAGTCCGCAACACCCTCAGCCGTGTTCGGAAAAAAGACCAATTCGAAGTGGCAGAGGACCTCAAGCTGATTTATCGCGCGCCGAATAAGGAGATGGCGTTACAAATGTTTCAACAGTTTGAGTCGAAATGGTCCAGCAAGTATCCGAGAGAAGTTCAATCTTGGGCCAATGAGTTGGATGTCCTCCTTACATTTATGGATGATCCAAGCAGTATTCGAAGTGTGATTTACACGACCAATGCCATCGAACGAACGATCAAGGAGATTCGGAAACGCCTAAAACCGATGAACAGTTTGAATAGTTTAGAAGCCGCTGAAAAAATCGTGTATTTGACCATTCAAGATTTTAATGAGAAATGGGCAGGGCGAAAGTTAAGAAGATTTGCCGAAGCGCAGGAAGCCCTCGAGTGAATGTTTGAAGAACGTTATCATTAACCAAATACTGTAAATAAACAAAATAGGGGGATTCTCCCTTCCCCCACAGGAAACTGAATATTCAGTCTCTTGTGGGGAGGAAAGCGCAATGATTACCTCGGTATCGGATTGAGTCTCAAATGGATATCCCTTTGCAAGCGATTCCTCCCTCAATTCCACATAGTTATAGATTTCGCCATTAAATATAATCCAATATCGCTCATTTTCATAAGACAATGGCTGATGCCCTGCCTCAAGGTCAATAATGCTCAGCCGTCGAAATCCAAAGTTTACATATTCATCAAAAAAATAACCATCATCGTCAGGACCCCGATGAATAATGATATCATTCATTTCTTGAAACGTTTCTTTCCATTTTCCATCAATGGTTCTCGGATGATCATGAATGCACCCAATAAAACCGCACATGATATTGTTCCCTCACTTTATCAAGTGAATTTATAGATTCACAATGTTGCTGTCAGAATAGTATATTTTTTGAAAAACATAAATTTAACAAGCTCTATTTTCTATAGAGTTCCTGTAATGAACTTTAAACAATGATTTCTTCTGAAATCTGTTGCGATATTCTCATAATAGAAACAGATTAACATAAAAAACGTTAAAAAATTAGGGAAAATTACCTAAATTCCATCTATTCTATATGAATTAAATCTTTTATAAACACTTAATCTTTATCCTCTTGACAGACTCCTACATTTCCTATTAGACGGATTAATTCAAAAATAGGCAAACAAGCTATTACCTATAACCGCAAGTAACCGATTATAGAGAGTGACTTGTTTTTTATTTCATCCCTCTCATTAACATCGAATAATTTCCCAAAATTACTTATATAGCTCTTTTCTCCATAAATTTTGCAAATTTATTTTTTATGATGATATTAGCAATCATTCAAATGACATATTTACGGAGGGAGCTAGAATGAAGAAATTATTGTTTGGAACCGTTTTGGCGGGAGTTGTTGCTATTGGTGCGGCATGCTCAAACGATTCGATGCAAGGACATGATATGGCAAACATGAAAAATAAAACGCCTGAAGTCAGCAAACAACTGCCTTCAGCAACAAATATGGAAGTGTTAACGGGCAAAGAGATTCACCTTACCGCAAAGGAAGCGCTATTACAAATAAATGACAAAGTAAAACTTCCGGTCTACACGTACAATGGATCGGTTCCAGGAGCACAAATCCGGGTGAAACAAGGAGATACGGTGAAAATCCATTTGAAAAATGAATTACCAGAACCGGTTACGATTCACTGGCATGGCTACCCTGTTCCAAATCGTCAAGATGGAGTTCCGGGCGTCACGATGAACGCAATTCAACCGGGTGAAACCTTTACGTATGAATTTACTGCAACCGTACCGGGAACATATTGGTATCATTCTCATCAAGAAAGCGCGAAACAAGTAGATAAAGGGTTGTATGGCACATTCATCGTAGAGCCGAGGAATGAAGAAAAAGCCGATCGGGATTATACACTTGTATTCGATGAATGGATAAGTAATCCTGATGAAAGCAACATGGATATGAGCGGCATGGATCATAGTCAGATGGAACATGGCTCGATGAACAGTATGAATCACGATATGAGTATGTATGATATTTTTACGATTAACGGGAAAAGCGGTTCCGCTATCAAACCTTTAAAAGTGAAGAAAGGAGAAAAAGTACGACTTCGCCTTGTAAACGCAGGATACATGTCCCACAAACTCCATTTACACGGTCATGATTTTAAAATTGTCGCAACAGACGGGCAACCGTTAAAAGATCCGCAGCCAATCAAAGATGAATTATTAAATATTGCTCCGGGTGAACGTTACGATATTGAATTTACAGCGAATAATCCGGGAGAATGGTTATTAGAATGCCATGGTAATATGAAAGGTACCGGTGACATGAAAGTGAAAATTCAATACGAAGGCGAAAAAGGCAACACTGATAAAGCGAATGCAACAGAAAATTTACCTGTAGTTGATATGACAAGCTACGGAAAGCAAGAGTTGGGTGAATTTACATTAGATCAAAAATATGATGTAGAGTATACAATGGATTTAGGAACCGCGATGGGCAAAGATGGCATGGTCTTCACGATTAATGGGAAAACGTATCCTGAAACAGCACCTGTCAATGTGAAGACAGGAGATTTAGTAAAAGTAAAATTGGTGAACCATTCACCGACAGATTTACATCCTATGCATTTACACGGACACTTCTTCCAAGTATTAAGTAAAAATGGTAAGCCAATTACAGGCTCTCCATTGATTAAGGATACGTTGAATTTAAAACCGGGTGAAGAATATGTAGTCGCATTTAAAGCGGATAATCCGGGAAATTGGATGTTCCATTGCCATGACTTGCACCATGCTTCAGCCGGAATGGTCACAGAAGTAACATATAAAGATTACAAATCTGACTATAAGCCAGATCCGAATGACACAACAAATAAACCTGAATAACGATGAAAATGGGGCTGTCTAAAAAGTCCATTTTAGTTGAAAATCCGCCAAAATTAAAACCCAAAGAATGTTGATTTTACAGCATTCTTTGGGTTTGCTTTTTTTAGATTTCGGGATTAAATACTACTTTTCGGACAGCCCCATTTCTTACCTCTAGTCAAGTGTTTTTTATTAAATAATTTGGTTCACATAGATTTTATTTTGGAAGGAAGGGGTACCCCTTCCTTCCAAAATAAATTTTCGCATGACAAATAGACCTCACGATTTCCATTTTTTTCGCCAGGTCTTTGTGATATAATCTTACTTACGATTACTGATGCATTGTTGCCTTTTCGTAATCGTATTTCAGATTATGTGTGATAAGGTGATAAGCCGATTTCAAGAACTTATTCACGCATGCTATGGACGCAACTTTATGAGGTTTCCTCTGGGGTTGCGTTTTTAATTTATCATAATAATCTACAATATGATTTTGTGTATTTTTCCGTAGTTGGATCATGGTCTGGATCATGTAAAATAGAATCTTTCTAAGTTTGTTATTTCCTCTTTTATTAATCTTGTCTTTATAAAAGGTATTCCCAGATTGATATCTCATGATATCAATACCGACGTAAGCATTCAGTTGTTTATGGTTTTTGAATCGTCGAATATCTCCTAGTTCTCCAATTAAACGAACTGCAGTCGTTTCTCCGATTCCTGGAAATGAAATTAAAATCTGATACTCTTGTTTATCTTTCGATAATTTAACCATCTTTTGGACAAGTTGATCTCTTTTCTCCTTCAAGTCTGCAATCCGTTTGGCATAATCCCGCACTTGTTCACAGCGAATATCATCTTTTGAAATTGCTGGATACGCTTCTTTTGCTGCTTCGATTAAAGCGATCCCTTTTTCTTCAGCACGTGCCAATGATAAGTTTTTTCTTGTGTTGGCTTTTAAACGATGCTTTTATCTGTTTTTTGTCTCCTCATTGAAGCCATTTGAATATTCGCTTCGAGTGGGTTAACTCGATAATACATATAACCTTGATCACCTAAGAATCGTTCTAGTGGTTTTGAATATACGCCTGTTGCTTCAAAGACAATATCAGGGGCCTGTCCATCTTTTTGTGTTAAAGTTATAAGGGTTTCGTTTAATTTCTCGAAAGAGTAACGGTTATGGGTTATTTCACCCTCATATTCGCATTGACGATAACGGTCGTAAATGACCATTGTACTTTTCCCCATACTGACATCAAATGCCACTACGTGTTTCATATTTTCTGCCTCTCCTTTTTAGCCAAACATAGAAGTTCTTCACATTGCCTTATCGATTCCACTTTCTTATACACGGTCTCTATGGACCCAACATACTAAACTGATTCAAATGTAAGCGTAAAATAACGCCCACGTGTTTTTTCGTGGGCGTTTATTATATGCTCTATTTAGTTTTATTTGGTACGCGACATTCTTCTGGAATTGTCTTCGACCAAGGAAGGAGTTGATCGATGGCTTCTACATCATTGTGATCTATCAATGGTAATTGTTCGAAAAGATAGGTTAAGTAGTTCAATGGATTTAATTGATTCTCTTTAGCTGTTTCGACAATGCTATAAATAATAGCGCTGGCTGATGCACCTTTCATCGATTGTGCAAATAGCCATGCCTTCCGGCCCATCACGAATGGTTTAATCGATCGTTCCGCACGATTATTATCGATTTCAAGTCGACCATCTTCTAAAAACACTATGAGCTTACTCCATTGATTTATACAATATGTAATTGCCTCTCCCAATTTGCTTTTTGGGGGAACTTGAGGGCGTTTTGTTTTTAGCCATGCCAAAAAAGCGTCTAACACAGGTTTACTGTGTTCAAGACGGTATTCTTTGCGCTGTTCGGGAGTACAGTTCTCAAATTTTTCACTGATTTGTCTTTCAATCTGGAATAATTGATTACAGAATTGAATTCCTTCTGCAGCGGTTGATGATGTTTTATCCACATTGGCTGGTAATGCCTTCAGTGCTTCATCGAATTTTCGCCTTGCATGTGCCCAACACCCTACCAGTTCGACATCCTTTAATTCATGATATCCTGCATATCCATCTACATGCAGATATCCCTTAAATCCTTTTAGAAAAGCCTTCGGATGTTTACTGTGACGAGTCGTTTGATAATCATATAAGATGATTGGCGGTACGTCTCGTCCTGTTCGATACATCCACATATAAGACTTCGAATCCGCTTTTCGTCCAGGTTCTGCTAGAACTTGAAGTGTAGTTTCATCCGCATGTAGAATATCGTTTTCGAGTAATAGCTCATGCATCCGTTTATATAGAATGGAAAGCCAATTGGTTGCACCATAAATCATCCAGTTGGCGAGCGTTTGGCGTGATAAATACACACCGAATCGTTCCAACTGCTTTTCTTGACGATAAAGAGGCATTCCTTCCACGTATTTTTGGTTCATGATATAGGCCATAGCCGATGCAGATGCCAAACTTTTTGGGTAAATTGGTGTTGGCATTTTGGCTGTGACAATCGGTGTCTCGATTCCTTCCCGTTCACATTGACGGCAACTGTAAATATGTTGAACATGCTCAACGACTTTTACTTGAGCAGGAATAATCTTGATTTCTCTTCGTATTTCCGTACTCATTTCGTGTACGGTTCCACCGCAACACAAACAAACCTGCTCTTCTTCGGCTAAACGATAGTGAATCGTTTCCGTCGGCAAGTTCTCTAGTTTCGCATCGCGTTGTCCTACAGACTTCTTCCGTTTATAAGTAATGGTTTCAAGTGTAGGTTCTTCCACTTCTGTATCCGCTGTGATTTCAGCTTCATTAAAAAGAGGAAGTTCGAGTTGATCCGGATTCGTTTTTTCACTGGAAGCCCCAAATTTTTTATGTTGGCTAAGGCGGAATTGTTCTTCCAACCATTTGATTTTAGCCTGTAAGGCTTCATTTTGTTTTTTGAGTTCCGCATTTCTCGCTTGCAGTTCTTCAATTGTTGATTCATTGGTTTGTTTGTGTTTGTTCATAAGTTAAAGAATAAAGGAAAGGAATTGACAGGTCAATGTCAAATTCCTTTTAAACCATGATTTTAGCTGATACTTGTTCATGTGCTTGTTTTTGTTCAAATGAAAGACCATCGAGCAACCAACTGAATTGGCGGGGAGTGATGCACAAAGGGCCGGGAGTTCTTTCATCAGGCCATTGAAAGACCCCTTTCTCTAAACGACGATAGTACAACCAAAACCCATTGTGATCCCAATGGAGAATTTTCAATTTATCTCGTTTCCGATTACAGAAAACAAAGAGATTAGAAGAGAAAGGATTTAACTGAAAGCTCATTTGAATAATGGCTGCTAATCCATCAATCGACTTGCGTAAATCCGTTGCCCCCGCTGCTAAATAAACATGTTGAATGGGTGTTTTACTTAACATGTGTTTTCAGCACCTGAACCACTTCGTTGAAAAGGAGTGGATTGAAACCTTCTTTTACTTCGATGGAAAATTCCCCAATGTTAACGATGAGCGGGGAGTTTTTTTCATCCAACGGATGGGATACTTCAACAGTTAGCCATTGAGGGGAAGTCCGTGAAGTTTCAGTTGTCTCTAACTCTAGTCTTTTCATCCATTTATACATACTTTGGTGACCTACTTGATTTTGTTTGCACCAAGCTTTTACACTTGACTCTCCACTAGATCGATAAGATTCAATTCGTTGTTGCCACAATTGTTTTCGTTCATCTGGGGACATAAAAATAAAAACCTCCTAACTTTTGATGTTGATCTCATTATCACAAAACATCAAAATGGTTAGAAGGTGTGGGATATTTGGCGCTTACATTCAAATAAGGGTGTGAAGTTGGTCTGTTTTTAATACGGACTCTATTTGGTCCCAGGAGCTGTTCGACCTTCCTTCACTTCTACTATAAAAAAATAGTAGCACAAACCTTGGCCTAGGTCTGTACTACTAATGTTAGTATGTTTTTTTACTATTACTTGACATCGTATCCTTGCTCTTCAATCGCTTCTTTAAGTTTTTCTACATTTACTTTTGTTTCATCATAATCTACATCGACAGTACCTTCCTGCAGATGCACTTCTACACGTTTTACCCCATCCAGTTCTTTAAGGGCATTCGTCACTGCCGCTTTGCAGTGTCCGCAAGTCATGCCTTGTACATGTAATGTAATAGTCATTATCAATTCCTCCTTAAATTATATTTTTATATTTTCACGCGTTTCAAACGAAGCGCGTTTGTCACAACTGATACGGAACTGAATGCCATGGCCGCTCCGGCAACCCAAGGTTCCAATAATCCAGCGGCGGCTACCGGAATACCAATCGTATTATAGAACAAAGCCCAGAACAGGTTTTGCCGAATGTTTTTCATTGTTTTGCGGCTTAACTCAATCGCTTTCGGGATATGGGCTAAATCTCCACCGACCAAGGTAACATCGGCCGTTTCGATAGCAACATCCGCTCCTGTGCCGATGGCCATACCAATATCCGCTTTTGCCAAAGCCGGAGCGTCATTAATTCCATCACCGACCATCGCCACCCGCTTCCCTTGTTTTTGCAGCTCTTCGACAATATTCGCTTTTTCTTCAGGAAGCACTTCTGCATAGACGCGATCTACATTCACTTGCTTAGCAATGGCTTCTGCTGTCCGTTTGTTGTCTCCCGTTACCATGTACACTTCGATGCCCATTTGTTTTAATGTTTGAATCGCTTCTTTTGAGCTTTCTTTTACCGTATCAGCGACAGCAATGATGCCGGCAAGCTGCCCATCAATGGCAACAAGCATAGCGGTTTTCCCCTGCTTTTCAAGCTCTGCCATTTTATCTTCATGCATGGAAAGCTCTACAGAGCGTTCCTTCATCAGCTTTCGTGTTCCAACAAGGACATTTTTGCCATCAATGACTGCTTCAATTCCGTGACCAGTAATGGCGGAGAAATGCTCCAACGGCTTAACCAAAATCGCTTGTTTCTTTCCATATTCGACAATCGCATGAGCCAGCGGATGTTCCGAAGCACTCTCGGCGGAAACGGCATAATCGAGCATGTCTTCTCGGAACTTAAGCACATCTGTTACTTCCGGTTTTCCTTTTGTCACTGTTCCTGTTTTATCCAGAAGCACGGCATTAACTTTATGTGTTCCCTCCAGGTACTCACCTCCTTTAAAGAGGATCCCTTTTTCTGCCCCTTTGCCTGTACCGACCATAATCGATGTCGGTGTCGCCAGACCGAGCGCGCAAGGACATGCAATGACGAGAACCGCGATAGCCACCTCAAGCGCCTTTGGCAAGTCCCCCGGAGCAACAAAGATGTACCATATCATGAACGCAACAACAGCAATGCCTACGACAATCGGTACGAAAATACCCGAAATGATATCAGCCATACGCTGAATCGGCGCTTTCGAGCCTTGAGCCTCTTCGACGATTTTAATGATATTGGCAAGTGCTGTATCTTTCCCTACCTTCTCTGCCCGAATAGTTAGTACACCATTCTTATTAATGGTTGCTCCGATAACAGAGTCGCCTTCCTTCTTATCAACAGGAATCGATTCACCGGTAATCATCGATTCGTCGACAGAGGATACTCCGGCGATGACGGTACCGTCTACCGGAATTTTTTCGCCCGGTTTAACGAGAAGGATATCCCCTATCATCACTTCCTCAAGCGGAACTCTTACTTCTTCCCCATTACGGATGACAAGAGCTTCTTTTGCCTGCAGGCTCAACAGTTTGGAGACGGCTTCGGTTGTCCGCCCTTTCGCCAGTGATTCAAAGTATTTTCCGACAAGTACAAGCGTAATCAGTACGGCACTCGTTTCAAAATATAAACTTGGCATATACCCTGAATTTCCTAATGTTTTCAAAGCTTCATACAAGCTGTAAAAGTAAGCGGCTGATGTTCCAAGTGCCACCAGTACATCCATGTTCGCACTTTTGTTTCGCAATGCCCGGTACGCCCCTACATAGAAAGGGCCTCCGATGTAGAACTGAACGGGTGTAGCCAAAAGAAGCTGGAACCACGGATTCATCAATAGGTGCGGCATTGGTAAGCCTATATCAAACGGCATATGAGCCATCATCGTATAAAGCAAAGGCAGTGATAAAATGATGGAAATGGCGAGTTGCCGTTGTTTTTGCTTAAGCAGTTCTTCTTTCCGGCCTGCCTGCTCTTGTTCTTCGTTTCGGATCTGCCCCTTGTACCCAAGCTTTTTGATTTTCTCTAAAATGTCTTCGACAGATGCAATGCCTTCAGTGAATTCTACAACAGCACTGTTTGTCGCCAAGTTTACAGCTGCACTTGTAACGCCTTCCATACGATTTAACCCTTTTTCAATCCGTGCCGCACATGCCGCACATGTCATCCCCTCAATATCCAGCGTCACCTTTTCAGTCGCAACACCATACCCTAAATTCTCAATTTTCGTTCGGATATCGGCTATACTTTGTTTCGATGGATCATATTTAATCGTTGCTTTTTCCATTGCCAAATTGACATTGGCTTCTACTCCATCCATTTTGTTCAACACTTTCTCAATCCGATTGGAACAGGCTGCACATGTCATGCCTGTTATCCTAAGTGTAATGAGCTTTTGCTCACTCATCATGCTTTCCGCTCCTTTACTTTGAGAATTGCTTAATGACATCCATTAATTCCCGAAGCGATTCTTCTCCATGGCCTTCGCGGATCGCCTTAGAAACGCAATGTTTTGCATGACGTTCCAACAAGTTAAATCCTACTTTTTTTAAAGCTGCATGAATCGCTGAAATTTGAACCAAAATATCAATACAATAACGATTGTCCTCTACCATCTTTTGCACACCGCGCACTTGCCCTTCAATCCGCTTCAACCGCTTAATGATGCTTTCAATTTCTTGTTCTGTCCGCGGAACCATTTTTGCGTTCATATTGTTATCTTCACAGTGATTCACTAGTATCACCTCGTTTATTATTAATGATTATCCTTAAATACATTATACGGGTAATGGGTATAAAATGCAGCTGAGCTTCTTAATGAATCCAATTGCGTTTGCCAATCAGCCATAGCAAAAACTGAATAGGAAGAGGCAAATGAGCGCGTTAGTCCAATAATTTAAGAAGAAATAGAAATAAATATCGAAAAAACACTTGAATTTCCGGGACAGCTTGCCTTTTAATGTCATAACCTCCAGGTATAGTAATTCGTTTTCCTCCTTTTCATAACGTTATAATCAATAAGTGATGGTGTCTAATATGCCAAGTAAGATTATCACGATTCCAGCTGCCTTCTGAACGAACCTTCCTGCTTGTTTTCCTTTTTTCATTAGAGTACCGCTAAATCCTAAGTACCATAGAATGAAGATGAAGAAAATAACAGGTACAGAGGTTCCGATGGCAAAGATGCCCGGCAATATCACTCCATAAGACGTTGAATACACAAGAGGCATTAAAGTCACGAAAAACAGCACAAACATCGTTGGACAAAACGCTAACGAAAAACTGAACCCCATTAAAAAAGAACCTGTTTTTCCTTTCTTTAAAAATCTCTCAGGTATTTTGAACAAGGTTAGGTTCCAATACATTTTAAAAAGCCCTAACAAGTATAAACCTACAAGAATGAGAATGGGACCGATCAGCTTTCTTAGCCACGGAAAATAGAATGTTAGTGTACTTTGAATCTCATTCCCCAAAAGCCAGACAATCATCCCCAAACCGGAAAAGGCAATAATTTTACCAAAAATATAAAGAAACAACTCTTTCCACGCAATTCCTTTTTGCAAGGACTGATTACTGTATAACGTGATTACTCCTAAGTTAGCGGTGAGTTGACACGGGGCCATCGCTCCTACTATACCAAGAACAAACGCTGATAAAATGGGGATAGTGGTTGTATCATGTGCAATATTTAGAAATGGTTGACTTAAAAGGTTACTTATTTGATTGAAAAATGAATACATCCTTCCTCTCACCTTCCCCTCTAATCTGATGTCTATATTGTAGCAGTGGATTTTGTAGAAATATGGAGTGGTAAATAACAAAGACATGCTAATCGCACGCCTTGTCATTAGCCTATAGTAGTTTCCCCTTTACTGCTATTTGAGTCCAGCTTTCACCGTTATTTGTTGTCACGAAAATATCGCCATTCATGGTGGCCATCACCATTTCCTTTTCATTTTTCGGATTAGAAGCCATATACATGATATGATCTTTTTCATCGAGTGCAGGAACAGAAAGAACTTCCTCCTGCTTTGAATCGAATGATTGTTTGATAAGTACAGGCTTATTGTTTTCTACAGCAGCAAATAAAATCGATTTTTCTTGGAAGAAAAAAGCCATTGTATTGATTTTTCGAGTAAACCGTTCAAACGTATTTCCATTATCTTTTGAAATGAAAATTCCTTCGGTCGTACTAATTCCGACCATATTTTCCTCCGTTGGATGGGCAGCAATCGTTCCTGCAGCAGTTTGCGGTAGGCCGTTTAATTGACTTGGCGACCACGTTTTGCCGTCGTCTTTACTGTAAAATAACCCTTGTCCTAGCTTTTTGTTTTCTTCTTGGTTCACGACATAAATTGTATGGCTTTTATAGCCTACTGCCATATAATGAAAATCAGATTCTTTATAAAACCCTAAGTTCATCAACGTTTGTCCATGATCAAGACTTTTTACAAGACCAAGCGGATTTCCTAAAGATGAACCTTCTTCTGGGTGTCCCGATGCATAAAACCCATCGTCTGTTGCAGAAAAGCCCATATAATCATGTTTATTGGAAGTGGTTTCATACCATTGATTATTTTGGTAAACAAGTAAACCTTCATGTGTAGCAAAGTAAATCGCATTTTGGTTGCCTGCATAACCAATTCCATGTAAATGTTCGAACTTTCCTTCTTTCTTTTCTTTAAAGAAAGGATTATTTGTAACAGATGTGTTGGATTTTGCTTGTTCTTTGCTCGTAATAAAGGACTGTTCTTTTTCATTGGATGATGAACAAGCGCTCAGAAGAAGAATAGCCGATATCATCATCATCACTTTCGTCATTTTTTTCATTGCTGATAACCCCTTTTTGTGTATGAAATAGCGATCGTACATTTTATAGCAGAAAGATTTGCAGAATTTATGGAGTTTGCTTCTTTGGATATGATATTTGTCACTCTTCATAAACATAAACTCTCTAAGTTTTGTTGGTTTGATCCTTTTTTCGATTGATTTTCTTCCAAGTAAAAAGAAATAAAGAAACAGACAAAAATGTTAATATTCCCTTCCCTTTCCATGTCCAATTCATCAATTGATAAACCGAATAGGCTTCTAAAAGTAAGGCAGGTATTTTCCCTATTGAACTGGCAATCATAAAGATAAGCAAGGAAGTTTTTCCGATCGCTTTAACAAAGGTAACGACTCCTGACGGAACAAAAGGAAGAAGCCGCAAAGATAAAACAAGAAAAAAGGCTTCTAAACCTTTTGCTTCAAGCAAACGTCTGACTTTCGGATGAGAAAACAACTTTGTTTCAGAAAGTTTCCTAAATCCTTTTTTACGATATAAAACAAAAGAGACAACGGCCCCGATGGCTTCCCCAGCAAAAGATAAAAAGGTGCCTTTCTAAAACCCGAACACAGCCAAATTGGCAGCGGTTAAAAAAACGCTTGGCACAAGTCCTAAAAACTGATTATTATATTTATAACGATACTAATGAAGTAAGCAGCATTTTCATATGTGTTGAGTAGTGTAATCATTTGCTCTTTCATTCTCTTCCCATCTTATCCCTTCCATTTATACCCCACCCCCCAAACAGTTTGCAGAAATCGATCGATTGGAAACCCAGCTTGTCTCAGCTTTTCTCTAATATTTTTCACATGAGAATCAATAGTGCGCTCTTCTGTATTTGCGTTATAGCCCCATAGTGATAGAATAATTTGTTCTCTGCTAAACACTCTGCCTGGGTTTTTCAGAAAAAGCCCCAATATGGCAAACTCTTTAGGTGTCAGAAAAAGATCATGTTTATTATATTGAACCTTATGTTGAGCTTCATCCCACACTAAACCTTGAAACTCAATTTTTGGTTGTTTCCCTGCTGAACGGCGCAGAACCGCCTCTATGCGGGCAAGCAGTTCGGATTCGTCAAATGGTTTTGTGATATAGTCATCAGCTCCCATATTAAGTCCTTTTACGATATCCAATGTTTGATCTCTTGCGGTCACCATAATAATAGGGACATTGGAAAATTCTCTAATACATTTACAAGTTTCCCAACCATCCACCTCCGGCATCATAATATCCAATAACACTAAATCCGCTTTGTTATTTTCTAAGTACTGTATTGCTGATAAACCGGATTCACACTTTACACAACGGTACCCTTTAGGCGAAAGATAAAGATCAAGTAAATCTAACATTCGTTTTTCATCATCAACAAGTAATATCGTATACATGCTCCCTCATTCCTTCGGTAATGTAATCATCATTTTCGTTCCTTTTCCGTAGATACTATCCGCATAAATAGAACCTCCATGGGCTTCAATAATTTCTTTTGCTATCGCTAAGCCCAATCCCGTTCCACCGCTGGCTCTTGATCTTGATTTATCCACCCGGTAGAACCGTTCAAAAATATGCGGCAAATCCTCTTCAGGAATTCCTCTGCCTTCGTCTGAAACAATTATCACGATGTTCTTTTTCTCCGTCCTTACATCAATAGAGACGGTAGAACCTTGCTCAGAATATTTTAAAGCATTATCTAACAGATTCATCATCACTTGCTCAAAACGTTTTTGGTCTATATGGACCGTAATGTTTCCATCACAGTGATATATAAGAGACATGTTTTTCGCCTGAAAAGCAGGGTGCATTTTCTCGTATACTTTTCTTAAAAATGAACATAAG
This sequence comes from Ureibacillus sp. FSL W7-1570, assembly GCF_038593265.1. Lineage (GTDB taxonomy): Bacteria > Bacillota > Bacilli > Bacillales_A > Planococcaceae > Ureibacillus > Ureibacillus suwonensis. The sequence goes on along the minus strand of NZ_CP151979.1, from coordinate 3,000,834 downwards.
TTGGTCGATGACTGATGAATGTGAAAGGAATGCTGATCCATTTTTGCTAATTCAAAAAGTTCTTTTACTAATTTTTGCATATGCTCTGCTTCTTCATAAATAATAGTCAAATATTTCTCTCTCTCTTCTTCCTTAATGTTTGGTCTTCTGGCGATGTCCGCATATCCTTTTACATATGTGAGAGGGGTACGAAGCTCATGAGAAATACTGGCAAGAAATTCGTTTCTTTCTTTTTTTAAGTATTCTAAATCCCTTGCCAATGTTTGAATAGATTTTCCTAATTGCGCTAATTCATCCTCTCCTTTTACTTGTAAACGGACAGAAAAATCACCTTTGCTCAATTTTTCGGTCGCCTGTTTCATGCGAATGAGAGGAATCGTAATCACTCTTGATAAGAAAGCAATCGTTATAATCGTTAAAAATACAGAAAGAATTCCAACGATAATAAAATGATGCTTTAACTTATAAATCATGTTTTGAATGGAAGCTGTATTTTGAAACATATAGACATACCCTTTTATCTTGCCGTCAACCCGAATCGGGCTTACTGTTGAAATATGCGACTCTTTTTGCCAATTTTTTTGTACAATCATACCATCATGGGGAATGTTTTTAACTTCGTTTTTTATTATTCTTTTGGCAAATGGTAAAATATGATCCGAAAAATATAATATATTCCCCTTGTCATCTGTAATAACAACGTCCGTCACCGCTTCCGACTCCATCATGGTGACATGTTCCAACGTAGAAGAGTCGTAATTTTTTTCTAACACATCGCGGTGATTATTTCCTCTTGCCAACAGCTGCTCAAATTCCTCATTAATTCTAGAATGAACAAGCGTAATATATAATGACACAAACAAAACCGTTTCGATTCCTAACACAAATAGAAAAAATAATAGTCCTAATTTAAACGAGATTTTTCTCATTTTTGTCCCTTCCTTATCAGTCCATTAACTTCCATATCGTTTAGGAAAAACTGTTTTTTGATCTCTTTTTCGTTGATTCCGAGCGATATGGCATATGGGTTCCGTCAAATAAATATTTGTACGCTCTCTCTATTTATGCCTTTGGACGATATGTTTATTTTATAAACTAAATTTGCAGAATTTATGGATTTCAATCAAGTGTAACTGTTGGGGACGATTTCACTTTTATCGTAAAATTATTACAACCGCTCCGTATTCTTACGTTATCATAGCGATAAATTCAATAGAAACCAAATACAAAAGCACTGCAGATTTAAGTCTACAGTGCTTGCCGTTTGCCAAACACATTTTACTAATTGCTCCCTCTTCCGCCGTCTCAGCGATGTGAACATCATGGGTAATTAATATGAATGCTTGTCGACAAGAACCATCTGAACGGTGTGGTAAAGAGCGTTACAGGTTCTTTTTTATTTTCTTATTCAACATTCGGCTCATGCAGGTCGTTCTTAAGCATATCATACTCTATCGCTTGTTGAAACCACTCGTCCTCTTCCTTTGTATGCGGAGACGGAAACGTGTTCCTGAGTTCTTCTACTTCTGCCTCATCTAACCAACTGAAAACTGTCACCGCTAAATGGGCGAAAGACGGTTTCACGATTCATGAAAATGGGAAAATTACCTTATCGATGGGCATCCATAACGGGAAGAGAGAAAAGCCGATTATCGTCTATGCTTCAAATTTACCTCAAGGAACGATTAAAGAAATCGAATGTTGTTACGATAACGGTTGGTATTTAGCGGTTACGTATGAAGATGGCCAGAAAGCGAAAACCTATCAGCCGGGACATTTGGCCGGTGTGGATCTTGGCGAAATTCATACGATGGCAGTGTTGGGGGAAAAGGGTCAAGCCCTCCTAATTACTGGAAGAAAAGTACGCTCTCTTCCCTCCTCTTTCCCTTAGACTAACAAGAATCCATTACGGTTTCGAGCAACTTTTGCATTGCTAACGTAGCAGCTACATTTTTACGTTGAATAAAATCTGTTTGCTTACCTTGTTTTTATTCCATTAATATTCCTCGTTAGCTAAATTTTCACACTGTACAAAACTAATTCCAGTTTAAACAGATAGTAAATAAAAATAAGCTTGGAGAATGGTCTTATCAGGAACGAAATTATAAAAGCCTAAAAAATAAGGGGGCGCACATCTTATACACGACCAATCTGTACGCTCCTTTTCTCTTTTATTAAACTAAAGAATAAAAGCCGAGTTCCTGTGAACCCGACTTTGCTAGTGGATATATGATGAAATAAAGGAAAGAAAAACTCCTGCGACGGCGGAAAATACAACGACAATCCAAGGCGGAAACTTCCAGACCGTTAATAAGCCAAACGCGGCTAAAGCAAGGCAAAAATCGAGCGGACTTTTAATCGCTTTCGTCCATACAGGATGATATAGTGCTGCGAGTAAAATTCCCACAACAGCTGCATTGATGCCGTACAGTGCTGCTTGAAAACGAGGATGATGACGAAGCCAATTCCAAAAAGGAAGGGCTCCAAGGATTAACAGAAAAGAAGGTAGAAAGATCGCAAGAGTCGCCACTACAGCTCCTTCCCATCCGAAACTAGCCATTCCTAAGTACGATGCGAATGTAAACAACGGTCCGGGCACTGCTTGTGCTGCTCCGTAACCGGCTAAAAATTGTTCCGCTGTTAGCCAACCTGTAGGAACCACTTCTGTTTGTAATAATGGAAGGACAACATGCCCTCCACCGAATACCAAGGCGCCAGAGCGATAGAAGCTATCAAAGAGCGCAATCAGATTCGAGTCAGTAAACTGTCGGATTATTGGAAGTACCCCTAACAAAACAAAAAATAACATAAGTAAGATACTTGCTGTCTTTTTATGCATCGAGATCGAAATCGGAACTGGTTTTGAATCTGGCGTGCTTCGGAACAAAAACCATCCTAGGATTCCAGCACCTATGATGATTCCTACTTGACTAAAGACACTCGGAATAATCAACGTCAAAATCGCTGCTGCGATGGCAATGGTGGCACGTGGACGATCGGATGCAAAGTTTTTTGCCATGCCCCACACAGCTTGAGCGACGACAGCAACTGCCACAACCAGTAATCCACGGAGCCAGCCAGCCTCACTAAAGGAAGTTCCTTTTAAAAAGTAGGCAAACAAGACAAGTGCAATGACAGAAGGGAGGGTAAATCCAAACCAAGCGGCCATCGCGCCCCAAAAACCAGCCCGCATAAATCCAATCCCCATTCCAACCTGACTGCTCGCCGGCCCCGGTAAGAATTGACACAGCGCGACCAAATCAGCATATGTTTTTTCATCTAACCATTTTCGCCGGTTCACATATTCCTCGCGAAAATATCCTAAATGAGCAATAGGCCCCCCGAAAGAAGTCAATCCTAACCGGGTAGCTGTTTTCAACACTTCCCAAACAGAACCTCTTTGTTCCTGTTGCAACTTAATTTCTTGATTCAACGCGTATTCCTCCTAATGATATAATATCTTGTTACTGCTATGACGTACTATACCACATGTAACAAACTCACCAAGTTTAAGCGCGTTAATCCTTTATTTCTTTAAATAGCGCATAAGCTTTTTCTTTCGCTTTCATAAGTACCTCATTTCCTTTTTCGGTTGTTCTGTAATATTTTCTAATCTTCCCTTCCACAGTTTTTTCTTCTCTTTCTAATAGACCCGCTAACTCCATCTTGTGCAGTAAAGGATACAAGGTTCCCGCGCTCATCTGATAGCCGTGTTTCTTCAGTTCTTCTAACAGCCATGAACCAAATATGGGTTCTTTCTTTAGCATGATATAAAATGTGTATGTGAATAAAACCAAGGAGCCATTTACGCAACACTTTATTTTCCATCACGTTCCCCTTCATGATCGAATTTCGATATCGAAAATCGATAGCATCGTATCACGTCTACATGGTGTTTTTCAAGAGAGACATTATTAAGATAAGGTTAATTTTGTGTACCTCTCTCTTAACAAGATGATGGATAAAAGTTTGTGTAAAGCATTTTGCTAGACCAAAAGAAAAAAGGTAGGGGATTTTCTGATTGGACCAAAAATCTTAGAGAAAGGAGTACCCTACCTATGACTAAAAGGATACCGAATGTCGACTGGGCAAATCGACTGGAAAATGCCATTCGTCACTTTGTGAAAGAAAAATTCGAACTGATCATGCGGAAAGAAATCAAACATTTCCTCGAAATCGAACCAGCGGACACATCCAATATGAGAAACGGCTACGATCAACGAAATCGAGATACGCAATATGGTCGGATTGAAGGTCTTTTGGTGCCAAGAGAACGAAACCATATTTTTTATTTCTGAATACTTATGATTAGAACCAAATCCTTGAATAGGCCTAGTTTTTTGCTATGTTGAACAGTTTACTGGACTCATGTTTCTTGTGGATTTAACGACAAAAGTAAGCAAGTAAAATGCCAATTCGACTCACAACTTCCGTAGTTAAAATAAAAACGATCAACTTCCTAATTTCGGTTTTTCGACACCTGTCCAACTAAAATTAGCTTCTCAAAAATTAGCAAGAAACTTTAAAGTACAAAAAATAACCCTTTCTGAAATAGAAAGGATCATGTCAAGTCAGATATGTTTCTATTTTCGCCAGGCATTCATCAATGATTTTATCTATTTCTTCAATTTGTGCATCTTCTGGATTATACTTCTTTAAAATTTTTAGATTACGAGCTTTCCAATCCAATGATTTAATTTGATCAGTTAAAACTACCCCTGTTATTGGATAGCCATCGCCATCAGGGGATATTCCTTCTTTTGGTAAATCCACTTCGAAGGGATAACCCTTCTTTTGATTGGTAATCGGACAAACAGCTATAAATCCTGTTGCTTGATTGAATTCTTTAGGCGATAAAACAATAGCATTCCTTCTCCCAGCCTGCTCATGACCAGCTTGTGGATTGAAGTTTAAAACAACGAAATCGCCTCTCTCTGGTACGTCTGCTGGCATTAAATCAATTCACGCCCTTCTATCCCGAAATCAATTTCCTCGTGTCGATTTTCAGGTGTAATCTGTGATATTAGTTCTTCCAGTGTGTATTTCTTCCGTGTTCTTTTTGGCTTTAATGTGATGATACCTTCATTTCCAATCACATTTAATTCTATTTCGGAACCTTGTTTAATCCCTATTTTATCAGCAGCATCTTTTGGGATACGAATGCCCAAACTGTTTCCCCATTTTTGAACAATAACTGTAGACATGTAGTCACCCCCTTTACTCGGGTTTATTTTGTTTTCTAAATGTTCTTTTGAATACATTATATCACCCCAACCTAAAATGTATATACATAGTATATACATATTTACAAAAAATGATACCAATGATTTTTCAACAAATACGATTCTCGTCGCAAAAGCAATCATTTGAATCGATTAATTAAAAATGCTTTTTTCAGACTCAAAAAGCATATATCAACAAGTATAGGTACAAACGTTGAATTGCGAAATGATGTATAAAGCTTTGCCATAACAAAAAAGTAGGACCTTCAAGGAGAATCTAAAGCATCTATATAAATGTAACTTAGAAATTCAACTTCCGTATAATATTGGTTCATTTGGTCGATACTGCTCCTAAGAAAGCGAACGGAAAAGGAGTAGAGCATCACCGATGAAACGATTGAAAATCACAGATGACCACGGATTCACAGCTCGGAAATTACGAAAAGAAGAACGGAAAATCAAAGATGCTTCTTTGCGTCAACGAGTGACCGCCGTCCGATGGATCATGGAAGGCTATCTTGGGAAAGAAGTGGCAGAGATGTTGAACCACCACGTCAATCTCAGCGGTTAACGTACAAATGGACTCAAACGCAGCTTTGATATATTGAATATCATTCGAAATTTGTTTGGCTAAAAAGTCAATATCTTTGGTTGGTCTAGATTTAAATTGTGTTAAGGAAAATAAAAAGAGACCGCCTTTTAGAACAAATTTATCCCGATAATTAGAAATGGAAAGTCGATATAGTAACCTTTCTTGAAAATACAACAATAAAATTAAATCAAAGGTTTTTCCGCTTTGTTTGGCAATATTCTTTAGTCTTTCTCTAACTGAAGCAGGTATATTTTTAACATTTCCCATTATAAAAGCACCTCTAAGTATTTTAATAAAACGGTCTTGATGCGCATTTTCTCAGCACATTCCACCAATTTGCTTATATTTTTTTCAGGACTTTGTAAATAATTTCGCAAACCTTCTTTCATTAAATCGATTCCTATTTTTTCTCTGTATCGAATAATATCACAAATCGTTTTTTCACGATTATAAATGCTTATTTTATGGCCGCCTACTTCCACTTCTTCAATTCCATATTCAAACTGTTTTTTTGAAAAGTAGAAAATTTTAATTGGTGGATAATCAGGTAAACTGGGTTTCCTTGATTTTCTTTCAATAGCAATTTGGTACTCCCACGGGTTATAAGTTGTTAACTCATAAAAAGACAACGCCGACAAAAGACAAAGAACACCATTCGGGACAACTTTTGATACTTCAACCACTTCTTCATTTTGATCATTTTCAAATTCAGCATAACGGTAAAGTCCACGTTTGATTCGAGATCATCTATTCTTTCATTTATTTCTTTTATAACTATATCCGGCTCTTTTCGAATCATCGACATATAAATCCCCCTTCACGATCAATAAGTACCCCATCTTAAAAAGAACAGGAACAGGGGATCTAGAATGAATATTTGATTATCTTTCCATTCAAAGACTTGATAAATAGGCTCACTAGAAAACATGATATCATGCAATTTTTGAAGAGAATCTCTAATCTTGTTCTTCTCGATTTTTTCCTTTGAATTAATTACTAGCAGCTGATCGATTCTCTCTTTCATTTCGTCCACTGACAGGCTAACGACAGGTGGATTTTGAGCAATTGCTTTTAATAAAATATGATAAATATCCGCTTTTTCTCCATTTTTTAATTGATATTTTTTTCTTTCTTGTCCCCTTGTGGATGGACCGGCCATTAACTTTTTAACCACTTCTTGATACGGTAAGTTAATAGTAGTGAACCGATAACTTTCTTCCAATTTTTTTTCGTCATTTATTTCCTTTATACTTTCATCTTCATCAATATTTAAAATAAGCGACAGATTCAAACAAATTGACTGCATTAACTGTGGAGATGTAAGGCTTTCTAAAGCCATTTTTGAAGCCAATTCATCACTTATTTTGATGCCAAGCTGCTCAAAACCAGTAATCGCAATTTCCTTTAACTCATCTTCTTGCCATGGTTCGATATTAATTAAATTTAATCTGCCGCTCAAATCTGGATTTTTCCTAATGGCGTCATCCGCTCTATGAGGTAGTGATATAACCACAGCTTTAAATTCTCTTCTAATGGCATCTTTTAATTGATAAGCGATATCTAACTGCACCTCTTCAGGAGAATAATGGAAATCATCCAGAACTAACACAAAGTTATTTTTTTTAAAAAATTCAATCACTTTATCCTTATTTGATCCATACTTTTCTCGAGTAGAAAATGATTTATTTTCTGGACTATTATCAGTGCCTTTTAGTACAGTCGTTTCTGAGTATTCTCCTTCAAGAGGCAAACCGACTTTATTTGCAACAACTTCCCAAAAGTCTTTTGCATTTTTAAAATCACTACCTGTTAAAGAAACCATATTTTGCGGTTCGATCACTTTTTCACATAAGACAGTCTTCCCTGTTTTAGATGGACCAATAATGGACGTTAAATATCCCGGTGTATTAAGAGCTTGCTTCAAACGTGTTTCATACGTAAAACCGAAACCCGAAGACTTTCTAGAAACGTATGTGTATTTCGGAAATGATCCCGGTTTGAACACTTCATTAGAACGAAGCTTTCTCAAACCATATTCCTCCTTTTCACACCTTTATATATCTTAATACTAATATTTTAACCTAATCATCACTAATTTTTAAACCTAATAATATAAAAAAAGACCTTTATGGACCTTTTTGTACTTTTCACGACCTTTTCATCTTATACTTTTCATATTTATCTAAACATCAAAGCACATAAGGAGAGATCAACGATTGACAGATACGAAATTTTACATACATTGATCCCTTCCTCCAAAAACAAATTCCTTGGAGAATGTTCTCTCCAAGGAACAACTTCGATAATATAAGCGTATGAATGATACGCTAAACTTGAACATGCAGGTTATGGTCATGATCCTGTTTACTACTACCGTCAATGATGAAAGCAGTATTCAATGCTTGCGAGATTTTAAAAAGTGTCCCTACTCTCGGACTCGTAAGCCCTGCTTCAATCCTTCCAATTGTGGATTTTGGAACTCCAATACGATCTGCAAGTTCCTGTTGAGACATATTCAGCTGCTTCCGTCTTGTTTTGATCTGTGCAGCTATCGTTCCTTCTAATTGAAGTTTTTGAACATGCTGCTTGCCTCGAATAACTGCATATTTCTTAAAAAAATCACTCATTCTTTTTCCCTGCCAGTTGATTATTAATTCATGATAGTTCTTCTTGTTTTTGGCAAGTAGAAAATGGCTCTTACGCAATTTTGGTGAAGGCCTATAATTTTACTTTTATAGTATAATAAAAGAAAAGGTGTGATGAATGATGAATCGTCAAATCCATTGGTCTTCACCGGATCCTTTCCTAGAAGTTCTGGATATTCAAGAAGAACCATCCTCCATTACCTTTATTGTTCGAAGCACTCATGAATCCTGCCCTTGTCCTCATTGCCAAGTGCCTTCCACACGTCCACACAGCCGATATACACGCATGATTCAAGATTTGCCGATTGCCGGAAAAGCTGTTTCCATCCTGCTTATCACAAGAAAATGGTTTTGCGACCAACCCAATTGCACCCAAAAAATTTTTACTGAACGGTATGATTGGATTTCCAAAAATGGACGCCGAACTTTACGGTCCGAAGAAGTATTACGTAAAATCGCGTTTTCCACCAGCTGCCTCAATGGCGAAAAAGTAGCGAAAGCCCTGTCCCTCCCTGTCAGCCATGACGTATTGCTCTCCCTTATTCGGAAAACGGAGATTCATCAAGAGGTGTCCCCCTTTTATCGGAATCGATGACTTTGCTTTTCGGAAAGGACACAGCTATGGCACGATCATTTGTGATCTGAGCACGCACAAGCCTGTTGCATTACTTCCGGAACGTTATCCGGAAACCATATCAGAATGGCTAAAAAATCATCAAAACATCCAAGTTGTCAGTCGTGATGGCTATCAGGCTTTTCGGAAAGGGATTCAGAACGCTTCGCAAAGTATTTTGCAAGTATATGACCGATGGCATTTTGTCCGGGCGGTAAAGAAGCAGATCGATGCTTGCCTCACCTCGATTCTTCCTTCCGTCATCACGTTGGAAAAAGAAGAAACGGACCAACAAACCTTTCCGCATGAAACCAAACTGCAAAGGAGACAAAAAGAAAGAGCCGAAAAGAAATGGATGATGATCAAAAGCATTCAACAGGAATACAAAAAAGGAAAGAAAAAAGCGGAGTTGGCCAGAGAATTTCATATGGATCCCCGAACCATTTCAAAATATCTCAACATAACCGAGATGCCGGTTCAAGTAAAAAGAAAGCGAAAACGGCAAACCGATGGTTTTGAGCAATACATTCAGCAACTCGAACAAGAGGGCAAGACCATCCGTGAAATTGATGCGCAACTTCGTAAATATGGATATACGGGGACACTTTCAGGTGTCCGCGTTGCAATCGAAAGCATACGAAAAGAAAGAAAACGGCAGGGGATTAAGGAATCTTCCGTTCGAATTTCCAGACGGCAAATGATTTCATATGTTTGGAAACGAAAATCTAGACTTTTAGAAAAGGAACTGCAACTTCTTGAACAATCCTTTAAGATGTACCCATCCCTTCATTCTTTCCACCAAATGGTTCAAACATTTAGAGAAGCATTTGATGAACGGAACTATCCGGCATTTTTCAAATGGTTGGAAAAACAATTGTCTTCTCCAAACAATCATTTATATGATTGTGCACTTCGACTCCGTAGGGATTTACAGTCGATTAAGCTGGCATTTAGTACTTCCTACAGTAACGGAGTTGTGGAAGGCCATGTTCACCGATTGAAGCTGATGAAACGAATCATGTATGGCCGGGCAAAGCTGGATTTACTTGAAAAACGAGTGTTATATCATTTATAAAATGTTTTTTTAAAAAATTAATAAAGAGATGAAGGACTGTACATATATGGTTTCACCAAAAGAACGTAAGAGCCATTTTTAGTTTGCCATAAACATAAAAGCGAAAGTCTTTCATGGGACGTTAACGAATCAACCAAAAGCTTGTTATGCTTGTGGACATGTTTTTGATGATCAAATCATTAAACACGGTTTTAAAACGTCTCTCAATTAAAATGCCTAGCATTTCAGGTTTTCATACCTACTTAAAATTGCGGAAACAGCGTTATTTCTGTAAACATTGTCATGCCACGTTTACTTGAAAAACGAGCGTCGTGGCTAAAAACTGTTGTATTTCCAACAATACTAAAGTATCGATTGCTTTAAACGCCAAAGATCAAATCTCCGAAAAAGATATTGCAATGAAACATCATGTGTAAACGATAAAATAAAATCAACAGATTCCGCTCATTTGGATTGAACACTTTTTCACTATCAAATACACTTCTAATAAACTAGTTTATTAAGTTTATTGGAGGTTGTACTAGTGGAGGAGAAGCTTGTGTTATATATTGAAATCCATCAATTACGTACTAAAAGATTGCGAATTTCACAAATCGCAAGGAAATTGAAAATCTCACGTAATACAGTTTATAAGTATTTAAATATGACATTTGAAGAAGCGGTGGAGGAGTTTGGCACGATTGAGCGAAAGAAAAAGTTAGATCCCTATCGGGATTGGATTGTGACATGGTTACAAGAAAATCCAAGCATGAGTGGAGCACAAATTTTGGACTGGCTTCAAGAAAAGTTTCCTGACTTACAAGTTGGAGAAAGTACAGTTCGTCGGTATGTCAAAGAGATGAGAGAAATTTATCAAATTGAAAAAACGGATGAACCCCGAGAACATGAAGCTGTTGATGAATTACCACCAGGAAAACAAATGCAAGTAGACTGGGGACAAACCATTCAGAAAACAATAGATAATAAGGACATCAAACTTTATTTTATTGCCTTTGTATTATCTCACTCTCGACAAAAGTATATGGAATGGCAAGACCGCCCCTTTACAACCAAAGACACCATTCGTTGTCACGAAAATGCCTTTAGATATTTTGGGGGAATGACTGAAGAAATTGTTTATGATCAAGACAATCTTATTGCGGTAAGCGAAAATGCTGGAGATCTTATCTTAACAAAGAAATTTCAGGCATATGTGAACGAACGTAAATTTCAGATTTACCTATGTCGAAAAGCAGATCCCCAATCGAAAGGAAAAATTGAGAACGTTGTGAAATATATCAAGTATAATTTCGCAGCACATCGTATCTTCTCAACAATCGGAGATTGGAATGAAAAAGCCTGGAATTGGCTAGAACGTACTGGGAACTATAAAGTGCATCAAACAATAAAAAAGAGACCTTACGAAGTGTATCAACTGGAAAAGAAACACTTACGAAAGATCTCCTCACCGCTTTCTTTAACAGAAAGCAACCCTATTGAAATTATAACAAGGAATGTGAATAAGGACAACACGATTCGTTACAAATCGAATCGCTATTCAGTACCTATCGGCACATATACGAAATGCCCTACAGTGAATCTGCAAATCAATAATGAAAAATTAATCATCATAGAACCTACAACTGGTGAAATACTTGCCAAGCACACGATAAGTTTAGAAAAAGGAAAGCTAATTAAAAATACGAATCATGCACGAGATCATACAGAATCGCTTGATATGCTTAAACAAAGAGTGCTTCATTTATTTCCTACTGGAGAAGCATCGAGACAATATATTGATGAAATCTGCCAGAGATATAAGCGCTATCGCCGTGATCAATTACTCATTTTACAAAGGGTTGCCGAAAATGATCCTCATTGGATTCCAATGGCGTTAGAGAAATGTATCCGTGAAAAACTGTATAGTGCAAATGCTTTTCAAGATGTCGTAAATTACTTAAAGCTACAAGAATCTAATCCCATTCTTGAAATACAGGTCAATTCTACTAAACTTGTTTCTTCGATAGCTGTAGAAACAAGGGATTTCAATACATACATTCAAAGAATGGGAGGAAAAACAAATGAATAAAAGTGTTCCAGAAATTCAACAAGCCTTTAAACAATTGAGATTATCCGAAACAGCGGAGGAGCTCCCAGAGCTCCTTCGGAAAGCAGAGCAATCATCTTGGACATATTTAGAGTTCTTAGAACAGATAACTACGTATGAACTAAAAAGACGTGAGGAGAAAAGTATTGAAAGACGAATGAATTGGGCTCGTTTCCCGTTCTATAAACCTTTAAGTATGTTTAATATAGATGAGCAAACAGCCATTACAGAGCGGCAATTAAGGCAATTACGTGAATTTCAATGGTTAGAACAAGCATACAACTTAATATTACTTGGACCACCTGGAGCGGGAAAAACTTTATTATCCGTTGGCCTTGGAATTGAAGCGATTCAAAAAGGCTTTCAAGTGTATTTTGTGACCATGGGGGAATTAATTCAGCTATTAAAAACAGAAGAATATGTCAATAAGTCAAAAACTAAGTTAAAGTGTTTTTGGCAAGTAGAAAATGTATGAAATGGCAATTAAAAATGCATACATACACTTGCCAAATTCCATGGTTAACGTTGAGAGATTGAGTCTTTGTATCGGTGACTTTCACCATTGAAGATGATTAAATGAGAATGATGAATCAGCCGATCAATGACGGCCTCTGTTAAAATGGGATCGCCAAAGACATTATTCCATTGGCTAAACGGTAAATTGGTTGTCACAATGATGCTTTTGGTTTCATAACACATGGAAATAACTTGAAATAATAACTCTGCCCCCTGTTTATGCAATGGAATATAGCCCAATTCATCAAGAATCAAGAGATCCAACTTTTCGATTTGATTGAGAAATTTACCAAGGTCACCTTTTTCATTGGCCTCCAATAAAGCATTGACAATGGAGGCGGCCGTATAGAACTTCACTCTTTTTCCTTGTTTTTTCATCAAATTGAGGGCGATGAGAGTGGAAAGGAATGTTTTACCGGTTCCCACTCCGCCATAGAAGATAAGGTTTTCCTGATTTTTCGTAAACTCACCTTCTAAAATATAATCTTTTGTGATGCCTGGGGCTAGTTGAATCTCCCGCCAATCATAAGGTTTATTTGGAATTTTCGGCAATGTCGCCTGTTTTAGTAGTAAATTTATCCTTCTCTCATCTCGATGCTGCACTTCTCGTTCAAACAGCTTCAGTAAAAATTCCTCATTTGTTTCCGCATGGATGGTATGGTAATTGGCTGGAATCCAGCTTAATTTTAGTCTTTTGGCATATTCCTTAATCATTTGTTCCATGATGCCACATCTCCTTGGGATTCGAATAGGCGGTCATAATGCCTTACTCCTCGGATGGCTTCCGGCATATCTGGAACGTGTTTTTTCGGTTGAATTGGCTCTCGTATACCTCTTCCATTGATTAATTGATAAAATACCTGTTTAATCGATTCTACTTTCGGATGACCATACTGGGAGGCAATCCTCAAAGCCTGTGTCGAAACTTCGAAATCATGTTCTTTTAGTAAAACAGCTAGTAGTTGTAATGCTTCCTTCTTTTCTTGAACGGTACAATTGGAAAAATAATTTTTCCATTCTTCCGGCATCTTTTCATAGAAATCCGTATATTTTAATGCATTTGGCCTTTTGGCCATTAACGTAAGATATGGTTGCCATTTCATTGATTTTTGTTTTGTGCCATATAAACGCTCGTGCTTGATAATCAGCTCATGCTCTTCTGTTAAAATGGCAATCTCATGATAAGAGATCTTTGCCAAAACCTTTTGTTTGGCAAAACGGGGAGACGTGGAATATAAATTGTTTTCTAAATGGATGAAACCGTACTTATCAGCCGTGACCTGCTCATATCGGACACATTCAAATTCTTTGGCTGGTAATTGAAGAAATAACGCTTGTTCTTCTTCAAATAATTCAGCGATGAGTCGCTCCTTCTCATAATGCGGACGATTCCAGTCCTTCTCACATTTCTCCCATAAAGATTCATTAAAACTTTCTAGTTGATAGATTGTTTGTTCAGGTAAAAAGAAATTGTTTCGAATATATTTCACCTTTGATTCGACATTCCCTTTTTCATTTCCGCTGGCTGGGTTGCAGAACTCGCATTCAAAGCCATAATGTAAAACGAATCGTTGAAATGTCTCTGTCAATTCTCTTTCTCCGTTTGGCAAGATCGTTTTTACTGCAGGGGAGAGATTATCAAAACGAATGACCCTTGGAACCCTTCCCATATAGTGAAAGATTCGTTTTAATCCTTCCAAGAAACATTCTTGATTTTGAGCTGGCATGACTTGCACATAGGCCGCATTACTGTAAGGGAATGAAACGACCAGGTAAGGAAAATCGACGTATTTCCCCTGATAGAGAAAAGGAGCTTCTCCAAAATCAACTTGAGCCGTTGCAGGTTTCGATTCTAAAGGTAACGCAGCTGGTTCACTTTGTTCGAGCAGTTCTTGTTTTCTTTTTGATACATAGAGCCGAACAGAACGATCTGAACCTGTAAATCCATATTCTTCTTTTAAGATTTCATACATTCGTTTCGCAGTTCTTCGATATTTTTTCTTCTTTGTCAAGTCCTCTTTAATCCATTGATCCAATATCGGTTTCACTGGATCCATCACTTTCGCTTTTCTCGTTTGTTTAACTTTTGAGGGATTGAAGTCTTCCATTTCCGCATACTTCTTCACTGTTCTTGGATCACGATTCATTCTTTTGGCAATATCGGAATAGGAACATCCTTTTTGGTTTGCTTCATATCTGATATAATGAATTTCAGCCACTGCTAACATCTCCTTGAATACCTCCCGTTGAACTGTTTTGTCCAACTAGGAGGGTAGTGTATTTGGGGAATGTTGGCAAGTGGTTTTTTGTTTTATAGGACCTGCATAAATTAATTGCCAAACGTTACATTTTTAGTTTGCCATAAACAGTTAAAGAGACTGCGTGCATCAGATCTTGTGATAATTGATGATGTCATGTATATGGCAATGGATCAACGAGAAGGCACATTGTTCTTCCAGCTTATTCATCAATTATATGAACGAAGTTCGTTAATTTTAACATCCAATCGAAGCCCAGAACAATGGATAGAACTCGTAGATAATCCAGGGATGATGACTGCAATACTTGACCGTCTGTTACATCGAGTTGAAGTGATTCATATGAACAACGAAAGTTACCGATTAAAACATCAAGAAACAATTTTTTCTTAGCAAAAAGTGTTCATCCGAAATGAGCAAAAATTGTTCATTTGGGGTTGACGTTTACATCATGTTTCTCATGCCACTGTCAGTAGAGTCATTGACAGCTTTTATAGCTATTATCAACCAAATGTTCACTACCTTCCAAAGCATTTGTGTTTTGACGAGTTTAAATCAGTGAAATCCGCAGCTGGAGCGATGTCCTTTATTTTCTGCGACTCTGGAACGGGTTATAACAACGCATTTTAGAGGGGAGTAATAACAAAATCAAGGTGATTAAACGCATTTCTTTCGGTTATCGATCCTTCTATCACTTTAGAAACCGAATATTCATTACCCAAAACTTAGCGAAAATAAAAACAGCTTAGGGGAACCTCGAATTTCCCCTAAGCCATCCGATTACATATTACCAAATAATGTCTCTAAAATTTATTCACCAACATCATTTGACAAAGAACCCAATCGAGTAGGAGGGAGCGATTAACTCCCGTCCTCTCACACCACCGTACGTACGGTTCCGTATACGGCGGTTCAATTAAGATAATTGACGCAAGTTTTCATAACGAGCTTCAAGACTTTTCAGCCCTTGGTTTCTCCAATAGGAGTTACCAAGGGTTCTGTGTAATATTGGACTATTTGAAATACGCCAATAACTCTTCCGAGTATTTCCCCATTCATACGCTTGCCATTGTGGTACGCCAAGTTGAATAAGGTTGCGTATCTTTGTTTTCGGTTTCTTCCAGTTCTTCCATAGACACATTCGAAGTCTTCTACGAATCCATTTATCTAATTCAAGGAATATAGATTTGGTGTCTGCTAACGCAAAATATCCACACCATCCCATTAGATATTGATTCAGTTTCTGAATGCGGTATTCCATCGGGTAGGGCATCTTGCGTGATGTGATTTCACGAACTTTATTCTTCATTCGTTTAAGGCTTTCTTTTGCGATACGAACCTTTGGCTCTTTATGATAGGTAAAGCTAAATCCTAGAAACTTACGTTTCCATGGACGGTCGACCGCTGATTTCTTTTCATTTACTTTCAGTCGTAGTTTTCCTTCAATGAATCGTTGAATGCTTGCCATTGTGCGAAGTCCTGCTCGTTTACTTTTCACGTAAATGTTACAGTCATCCGCATATCGAACGAATTTGTGTCCTCTTCTTTCCAATTCTTTATCTAGTTCATCTAGTACAATGTTAGATAGTAGCGGACTTAATGGTCCTCCTTGTGGAGTTCCTTCTAATGTGCTTGACACCACACCATTAATCATGACTCCCGATTGTAAATACTTACGAATCAATTTCAGTAATGGTTTATCTTGGATTCTCTTCGCGAGTGTACCCATTAATCTGTCATGGTTGACCTTATCAAAGAATTTCTCCAAGTCCATATCTACAACCCATCGATGTCCATCTCTTATATATTCTTTCGCTTTCCTCACCGCATCATGGGCACTTCGGTTTGGTCTAAATCCGTAGCTGTTTTCAGAGAATGTAGGGTCATACACTTTTGAAAGTACTTGGGCGATTGCTTGTTGAATCAAACGGTCTGTTACGGTAGGGATTCCTAGTAAACGAACACCGCCGTCAGGTTTCGGGATTTCGACTCTGCGGACTGGCATTGGTTCATAAGTTCCCTTGAGAATTGCCTCCTTAATAGATAGCCAGTTTTCGACTATGTGCTGTCGTAGGTTTTGTACGGGCATCATATCTACTCCGTGGCTTCCTTTATTCTGTTCTACACGTTTTAGTGCTTGAAGCATGTTCTCCCGTGACAGGATTTGATTCAAAAGCATCGTTATTCTCCTTCCGTGAATAGCTGTTCTCTTTATGCCAGTGGTCACTCCACCCTCCAAGAGGTCCCCCACGGGATTCACCGCTTCCTTCCTCAAGTGAGGTACTACGTTTTCTGTTTTCATCATGACTCACTGAATGCCAAGGGCTATTCTCTCTTAATTGTTCGGTCCTTCTTAGTTGTTCTAGACCAACTAATACTATGACCTCTGCTGACTTCTGACGGTTCAGCTACTTATCACTAAGTAGGTTATGAAGCGTACTTCACCTATCCGCCAGACCTCCCCGGGTAAGTACATGCACTTTCACACCATCTATCCGCCTCATCTACTCGATATGACCTTCGACAGAAAGAGCTTTGTTTTGTTTTGCAAACTCACTCAATCATACCTAGCCTTATATGAGGTTCGTGTTCCTCGGACCGGTGTTTTGCCTCCAGCTTCCTTCAGATTCCGCGTCACCACGGACACCCTTGCTCTTGGCTAACCTCTACTTCTGTCTTCGGGGTTCGGGACTTACACCCTATAGTTCATGTACATGCCGGGCGCACAAAAAGCGGGAATAGTTAGACTTAACTATTCCCGCCTATTATAGGTATTAGAATTATTGTTTAATTAAGATTCCAGTACCTACATCGAATTTATTTCCAACTGCATCAACTATATCACCTGATGTTTTAGTTAATGTTAATCCAGTAGAAATTTGATCGATAGTTACTGCAGCGTTAATTGTAACTGTAAGTGTTTTAGTATCTGCTGTAGTATCATTAGCAATTGTAGCTGTACCAACAGTAGTTGTACCAGATTTAACGTCAAATGTAACTGCTGCTCCGTCAGTTTTAACATTTTCACTGAATGTGAAAACGATTGTTGTTGAATTTGTTCCTGCATCTACAGCTGTAATTTGTGCAGATTGTAATGTTGGAAGTACGTTTTCATTAAGTGATTCAACTGTATTGTATACTTCCATTGCAGTTCCGTTTTTAGCTTTTACATTTTTAATAGTAATTTGACGAGCTCCAGTATCTTGAACTGAGCCAGATTTCAATGTTAATGTAACAGTTTTTTCGTCAGAACCAAGTTCAGCTTTTTCTACAACTGCATTTTCAATTACATAGTTTGCAGGATTAGTAGCAGTAGCTCCGTCTACAGCCTGTTCGAATTTAACTGTTAGTGTATTGTTGCCTTCTACTTTTACACCGTTGCCATCATAAGTTTTGTCAATTGTTGCTGGAGCTTTTGTAGGAGCAGAACCATCTTTTACGCGAGTGAATGAAGATTTAACTTCTTTTAATCCAGTATTTCCACTTTCGTCTTGTACTAATGGATTATTACCAGTTACAGTAATTTCAAATACTGCACCTTCTTCGTCGTTAGCTCCAAGTAAGTCAGCAATTGCAATTTTAACAACTTTTTTATTCTCGCTAGAGAATTGAAGTTTTGATGTATCACCGATATTTACTTGAGTAAGATTTGAAGTGATATAGTTTTTAGTTTTCTTACCAGTTACTGTGATAGAAGTTACAGAACCTTTTTCAACATTTTCATCGAATGTTAATACTAGGTATTGAGCATTATCACTACCAGTTTCAACTGTTGATGATACTAATTTTGGAGCAGTTGTATCAATGCTGAAGTTCACTGCTCTTGAATAGCTATCATTTTGAACTTCTCCGCTTAGATCAGTAAATGGTGCTTCAATAACTACTGTTTGTAGTCCTGATACAGCTGTTGCTAATGTAGCGATGTATTTAGTTTTATCATTTTTATCTTGTTCAACAGTTGCAGTATTTCCACCAACTTTAATTGTAGGTACTGCAGCTAATTCTTCTGAGAATTTAACTTCTAAAGTTTTTCCGCTTACAACTGTGATGCTAGTTACAGTTGGTGCTACACCGTCTTTTGCACCTTTAGTGAAAGAAACAGATACTGGGTTTGGAGAAATTACTTTATCAGCATAATCTAGTACACCAACGAATTTTGCAACAACAGTTTGTCCTGCTTCTACATCACTACCTAAAGTGAATTCGGCATAGTCATTACCTGGTGTGAAACTTACCATTACACCATTTCCACCTGTTGCAATATCTTTATCTCCAACTTTGAAAGTATAAGTACCTAAAGATTTAATTGGTTCTGAGAATTTAACTTTAAATTTAGTAGAAGTAACTTTTTCAGTTCCTACAATTGTTGGAGCTGTATTATCTTCTGCTTTAATAGTAGCTTCGAATTTTTCGATTTCTTCATTATCTTTAGATTTAATTGCACCTAGATCAATTTTAATGTCATAACGACCTTTAAATACTTCGTTGCCAGTAGCAGTTAATTTCAATGTTTTTCCATCTTCAGAAAGTTCTGCTTTAGCATCGTTAATAGCTACAGCATTACCATCTAAAGAAGTAAGAGAGATTTTACCGTTAACTAAAGTATCTTTAGTTTCTGTACCAGTAGTCTCAGGTGCTACAACATCATCTTTTTTAACTGGTTTAGAGAATTTAATTACTAATTGTTTTGCGTTAATTGCTTCTGCAGATACAACTTTAAGCTCCTTAACTGGCGCTTCATAGTTGATTGTACGGTTTAAGAATGAAGCGAATTGACCGCGTGTGATTGCGCTTGTTGGGTTGAAGTTTTCTACAACTGTAATACCAGCGTATTCTAAAGCAGTGATTGCTTCAACGTTTTCAGTTGAGTAAGCTTTGTCTAAGTCTTTGATTTTAGAAGTGTATCCAGCATCTTTGTATTCTTTAATTAAGTCAATGCCTTCTACAGTTTTGATAGCGCGTACTAATACAAGTGCCATTTGTTGGCGTTGCATTGGTTGGTTATAGTTTAGGTTGCCGTTAGAACCGTTGAATACGCCAGCATCTTTAACTAATGCAGCGTATTTTACTAATTCAGAGTCAGCAGCGTTTACTGGAAGATCGTTGAAACGTTGTACAGTATTCCAGTTTTCTGGAACTTTGTAGCCTTTAGTTTCTAACCAACGGCCTAATAACTTAACAGTTTGTCCGCGGTTGATTTCTGCGTTTGGTTTGAATGTACCATCTTCATAACCTTTGATGATACCAGCGTCTGATAAAGCTTTGATTGCATCAGCATGAGTGTTGCCTTCGATGTCAGAGAAGCTGGCAGCTGAAGCAACAGGAACGATTGCGCTTGCAACCAATGTAGCTGTAGCAGCTGTTGCTACGAATTTTTTATAGTTCTTTGGTTGGTTAGCCATAGAAAGATTTCCTCCTCTTATTTCACATAATATTTTTAGTTATCCTCAAAACATATGAGAACTATAAACTATTACAAGTAAAAGTTTAGTAGTCTGCGAATGGGTTGTCAATCTTTTTTTGGCAACATTTCCATTGCGGTTACACGATTGTCACATTCATGAAATCAAGGATAACTAACAATCTCTTATATTATGACACATACCATTTGTAAAAAACAACCTCAATCAGCAATTCTCTTATATTTTTTCTAGATTTTTTTCATTTCTACTAATGTTGGTCCATTTTTTCATGACATTGGGGATGATCTGCTATTTTTTGCTGATTGGTTCTTTTGTTCCAAACGTTTATTCATGTTCCGTTTCATTCACCCGACACCTAGTATATTGGTGGCTATTTGGATTTATGACTGATTTTTTTGTTGGGGTTGGGATTTGTTTGGAGAGGAGCAGGCGCGATCGGATGGATAGAATTTATTCCAATGGAAGCATCTTGTGGCACCGTTTGGATTTTCTTCCTATTTTAAATGAGGGTTGGTGAGCAGGAAAAAGACCCCAGCAGTGAATTGCTGAGGCCTCTTTCCTGGGCTACCAACCATTTTTTCTTGCAGGGAAAATTTTTCCATCTATTTTGTAGAGGAAATCTTACTACTTACTTCAGTTTAACACCATCAGTGTAAATACACAATAAATTATTACAAAGATTACAAAATAATTTTCTATTGCATAATTTTGTGGAGTTGAGGGAAATGTTGCTAATTCGCTTTTTTGCTGCGGATGACTTCGATTAAAAATTTAGGCAATGCCATTTGTCTCTTGATTCTTTTTGGCTCCAGCATCAACCGGTAAAACCATTCAAGCCCTATTTTTTGGAAAAATTCCGGCGCCCGTTTGACATTTCCTGCGAGCACGTCGAAGGATCCTCCCACCCCTTGATAGATGATTGGGTATAATTGGTCGCGGTTGGCATTGATCCAGTTTTCCTGTTTTGGGCTGCCCATTGCGACAAAGAGGATATCCGGTTTGGCTTCATTGATGTTGGCCACGACTTTTGTATTGTCTTTTTCGTAACCGTGCTGGATGCCGGCGATTTGGATGCCAGGGTATAGTTCTTTCAGTTTTTCCGCAGCGGATGCGGCAACTCCCGGTTTTCCTCCATATAAGAAAATCCGTTTTTGTTTTTTCGCCGCTTCTTCACAAATGCGCATCATCATGTCGATGCCCGTAACCCTTTCGATGATGTTCCCTTTTTGAAGTTTGGAAGCCAGGATGACACCAATGCCATCAGGAATTTGGAATTCGGCTTCGTTCAATAGTTTTTTGAGAGCCGGATCGTCTTTCGCTTTCATGATTTTTTCCGGGTTGATGGCGACAATGAGTGATTTTTCTTTTTTCTCGATGCGGTCAAAGATCTGCTCGATCAGTTCGTCGTAGGTTTCTGTGTTGACTTGTATGCCTAAAACTGTTTCTTTCATTTCCATTCATCCATTTCGATTGTATTTTTTCCGTTTATCATCATACCAAAAAAAATGAGAATGTACAGAATTTGAAAGTTAAAAATTGGTGACATGGCGTTTACGGGTGTTACACCTTATTTTTGGCACGGGGGTGGAAGGATATGCATTTTGAGGCGGGGGTTATTGCCTTTATACGCGGGAGACTTCATCCGCGGGAGCCCCGTTCCATCCTCTGCACCAAAAGAAAAACGGCAGAGCTTCTACCCTGCCGTATATTCTTCTTATTTATTTTTTGAATCGCCGAGAAGATGGCATTGGAATCCGGCTTCTTTCCATTTTTCGCGATCCAAGCAGTTTTTCGTATCAAGCACGATTTTGTGTTTTGGCGTGATCGTTAATGGATTGTATTCTTTGAATTCTTTATGGTCCGTCAACACAAGCAGAATGTCCGCACCGTTTACGGCTTCTTCCAAGCTTTGTGTTTGGGTTGGGTGTTTATTTTCTTTAATATGCGGGTCGAAGGAAACGACTTCCAAGCCAAGTTGTTGAAGTTCGTGGATCACTTCCAATGATGGACTTTCACGCATGTCGTCCACATTTCCTTTGAAAGCAAGGCCAAGCACTGCCACTTTGCCGCCCGCGATTTTATTTTCATTCAAAATTTTTTGGGTTTTTTGGGCTGTGAACAACGGCATGCCATCATTGATTTTGCGCGCAAGGTGGATCATTTGCGCTTTTTCTCCGCCAAGTTCCACCAAGAACCATGGGTCAACGGCGATGCAGTGTCCGCCCACACCTGGTCCTGGGAAGTGGATGTTCACGCGAGGATGGAAGTTCGCATAGTGGATCGCTTCCCAAATGTTGACATCCCATTCTTCAGCCAATTTGGCCAATTCGTTGGCGAACGCAATGTTGACATCACGGTATGTATTTTCCATGACTTTCACAAGTTCCGCTGTTGTGGCATCCGTTAAATGGATAGGGCCTTTCACAAAGAGTTCGTAAAGTTCTTTTGTCATTTCCGCAGATTTTTTATTGATCCCGCCGATGATGCGGCCGTTGTTGATCAATTCTTCAAAGATGCGTCCCGGAATTACCCGTTCTGGTGAGTGGGCAACAAAGAGTTCTGTTCCGATATCCAAACCTGTTTTGATCAGTTCAGGAATCATCACGCGTTCCACTGTTTTTGGCGGCACTGTGGATTCCAGAATCACCAAGTTGCCTTTTCTCACGTAAGGCACGATGGATTTTGTGGCTTCCCGCACGTATTCAAGGTTGGCTGTTTTGTCCGGATTGATTGGAGATGGTACGGAGATGATAAATACATCCGCTTCTTGCGGTGTTGTGGAAGCAGTCAAATATCCTTCATCCACCGCTTTGTTGAGCCGTTCTTGCAAGCCTGGTTCTTCAATATGTAATTTTTTTTCTTGAATGCTTCGAACGGCATTCGGGTTGACGTCTACTCCATGAACTTTGACTCCATGGTTTGCAAAAGTGACCGCTGTTGGTAATCCGATGTAACCTAGTCCGATCACACACATTGTTTTTGTCATGTTAATCGTTACTTCCTTTCAATGTTCCGAAACGGGTGGATGGAGTGTTGACAGTGCTGAGATTTGGTTATGGTTCTTGATGGTGTTGTGAAGGAGCCCCGGATTGTCGGCTCCGCTTGGTGTTCCGCGCTTTATTGAGGGAACTTCAAATCCTATGCACTCCACGACCCGTTTGTTTTAGGGTGTATTGATTTAGATTGTTTTATTCGTCGGTTTGTATTGTGTTGAATTTAATCATACGAGTTTTAGTATACAACTTTCACGGGAAACTGTGAATTATTTTCACATTATCTACCGTTTTTTTGCTAGGGGAGGGGTATTATTTGGTGCGGAGAGGTCTTTTAGTGCAGATACTTCTTCTTTTGGTGCGGTTACTCCCTTTTTTGGTGCGGTTAGCCAACCCTTTGGTGCGGTTGGCCAACCCTTTGGTGCGGTTACTCCTCCTTTTGGTGCGGATGGCCAACCCTTTGGTGCGGTTACTCCCCCTTTTGGTGCGGTTGGCCAACCCTTTGGTGCGGTTACTCCCTATTTTGGTGCGGTTGGCCAACCCTTTGGTGCGGTTACTCCTCCTTTTGGTGCGGTTGGCCAACCCTTTGGTGCGGTTACTCCCCCTTTTGGTGCGGTTGGCCAACCCTTTGGTGCGGTTACTCCTCCTTTTGGTGCGGATGGCCAACCCTTTGGTGCGGTTACTCCCCCTTTTGGTGCGGTTGGCCAACCCTTTGGTGCGGTTACTCCCTATTTTGGTGCGGTTGGCCAACCCTTTGGTGCGGTTACTCCTCCTTTTGGTGCGGTTGGCCAACCCTTTGGTGCGGTTACTCCCCCTTTTGGTGCGGATGGCCAACCCTTTGGTGCGGTTACTCCCCCTTTTGGTGCGGATGGCCAACCCTTTGGTGCGGTTACTCCTCCTTTTGGTGCGGATAGCCAACCCTTTGGTGCGGTTACTCCTCCTTTTGGTGCGATTGGCATCCTCTTTAGTGCGAATAGCATTCCCTTTAGTTCATTTGCCTTTTCCAGATGCAGATACTGTTTTTTTCCCCTTTTAGCGCTTCCAATGATGTAGTTTCCACTCCCTTTGTAGCAGCATCCATTTTTTGAAATAATCCCTTAATAAATATAAAAGAGCGCACCAATCAAGCACGCTCTTAATCTTACTTCTTCTTGCGCATCATCCTGATTTATTCCAATGCCAAATCATATCTACTATTTCTTGTATTCCCGGTACGTTCTTTGCTGTTAGCTTTCAATATTCTCGTTGCTTCAAAGCGGTTTCTTAATATTAAAAAATCCATGGCTTCTTTAGTAGAAATCGTCTTATCAATCAACATGTAATACTCCCTCAACGCTTTTACATGGGCGCGCATATCCATTTTGTTGCATTTTTCGCAAAGCCATGTCCGCTTCAGGCGTTTCATGGGGATGGCGCCGCAGTTCGGGCATTCGACGCCGCGCAGGATGTCCTTTGGATCAATGTTGTAGTGCTCGGTAAGAGGAAAATGGTTCCAGGATGGTTCTTTCGTATGCCGGATCATGAGTTCCGCCACTTGTTTGGATGGGATGATGTCTTTTTTTGGCAGTGTCCAAATGTGGTTGATGATGCCCCTTCCCATGAGCAGCGGATATTTGGATGGAGGCTTGTCTATGATGGCGTTGGCATAAGGCAATACGATGGCTCCATACATGGGCATTTTCAGTTGATGTTGCTCAAAAAATCGGGTGAGGCCGAAGAGGTATTGGTCGATTTGGGCTTCCGGGCTGCGGTAGATCAATTTCCGGTCTTCTTTTACACAAATCAATTGTGGCGGGTTGTTCATAAATGTCAGTTCACCATTGAGGTTTTTGACTTCCAGGATAAGGCACCAGCCCGGTGAAATCAGCATAATGTCAATTTGGATGTTGATGATGGAGTCAATTGTGACGTTATGGAGGATAAAGGTGTTCTTTGGCAGCTGGTTTTCTGTCAGGATGGTCAATACATGTTTTTCGCCGTTTTCTCCGGCTTCTTGCAAAGAGAGTTCTTCTTCGATTTTAAGGATTTTTTCGTGGCGAGGGCTTAGGCGTTTGCGTAGGGATTCCAGGGCGATTTTGTAAGTGCTGGTTTGGAATGGTTTTATCAGCAAAATTCCACCCCCTCATGCAGTTGAACCGTTCTTTCTTATAAATTAGCAGAAATGAGGGGTTCTAGGAAGTGATTTCCAGAAAATTAATTTTTGGACGGTTTTTTTGGGTGAAAGATAAAATTTGGAGGATTAAGTTGACATAAAAAATGCCTGGCACTTCCAAGAGTATCAGGCATATGCAATCGCCAAGTGAACCTCTTGCCGCCTTGATCAGCAGCAGACATCCATTCGCTGAGGGGGACGCTTCAATCACACGTAAATAGCACCAACCCCCGCATTTCCTCGGCATTCAAAGCAAATGGATCTACTCCAGTTTTCCCAGAATGGCATCGGCCTTGAGGGAGGAATTTATGGAATCAACCACATCCCCCACTCCCCCGTAAACGAAACCATCCACTACTTCTTCCCGCCATTCAGCAACATCAAGATCGATTGGGCCTGCTGCATATGAAGGGCGAGGACGTGCTGGGCAGCCATGGCCAAAATGCTTGCTTTCGTGTAGTTCATCATTTCTTTGGCAATGTCTGCATCCCGAATGCGGGATTCGGCGGCCGTCAAGTTTTCCGCCGTATTCAGCACATTATTGTACGCATGTTCCAACCGGTTTTGGTACGCGCCGAGGCGGGCACGTTCACCGGAAACTTGCTTTAATGCCTGATCCAGCGCGCCAATCGCTGCATCGGCGTTGTCCCGTGTCGCAATGTCCACACCGCCGATTCCAAGGCGATTGCTGTCCACACCGCCGATATAGATTTCCATATATTGACCGGCATTCGCGCCCACCTGGATTTTCAACGGATTGGATTCATAATCGCCGTTCAAGAGGGGGCGTGTGTTGAATTCGGTTTGCTTGGCAATCCTCGTCATTTCCTCTTTCAATTGTTGGAACTCAATATCGATCAATTTGCGATCATCGTCCGTCAGCGTGTCGCTTGCCGCCTGGATGGCCAGCTCCCGCATACGCTGGATGATGGCATGGGTTTCATTGAGTGCCCCTTCCGCCGTTTGAACGAGGGAAATCCCGTCCTGAATGTTTTTGCCCGCCATTTGAAGCCCGCGAATTTGGGCGCGCATTTTTTCGGAAATGGCCAGGCCTGCCGCATCATCCGCCGCGCTGTTGATGCGGTAGCCGGATGAAATTCTCAGAAGCGCTTTATTGGCCATCATCCAGTTTTGATTAAGATTATTGATAATCATCATTCCTGTTGCCCACCATTGCCCGAACATCTTCCCCCTCCTTTTCTTTTTTGGATAAAGTGCCACCGACAGAAATCCTTCAAAACTTTCTATTAAAAACCTCTTTTCTCTACATATCGGCGGATTTCAGAAAAATTCAATATATCGGCAACTCCTTTAAAAAGAATCCCCTCAAAATTCCGAATATTTATCTTTTTCAATGAATAGATTGATTGAGATTAGGTTTAATCGTTTGAAGATTAGGAAATAATGGTTCCATAAGAAGAATAAGGAGGAGTCGGAATGAAACATGTGAAGGCATTTTCGTTGGAAGACGTGGTGTTTGGAATCATTGGATCCGGGATTGCAGTGGGAATCATCTATTTGTTAATTTCGTAAGAGTGCCAGGCACATCAAGTACCCGGCACCTTATTCCATTTTTTTCTTCTTTTCGACCAATTCGTAGAAAAGTTGTTCGTCGCGATTGGAGAGGGCTTCGTCGATGAGGCGATCTAAATTTTGGCTTTCCAATGCACGAATGAGGTCCGCGATTTCCGAATTTTCCTCATGAGGAACGAGATGGATGCTTTCCGACTTATTGGACGCTTCCTCCAAAATCGGTGCCAGATGTTCGTGGATGTTGGAAATCAACAGCAGCTGATAAAGCGGCAGGCGGAGAAACCGGTTTCCGCGCTGGAAAACAAAAATTTCAGAGAGGTTTTCGATTTGCATCGTTTTTAAGTTTACGATAATTTCCTTCCCTTCAATCGGCACAAAATGATACACTTCATTGTCCTTCATGATGGAAAAATATTGATACGCAAACACTAAACGCAACGTTTCGCCCGAGACTTTGGAATAAAACGGTTTCATGTATTGGACTTGGATCATCGATATCCCTCCTATTTCACTCATTTCCTTTGACCGAAAGCTTACATCAAAATTTCCCTTTTCCCCGAATTTGAAACTTCCTTAGGTTTTTCCAAAAAAGCCGGTGTTTAATCAATAATGAACTTGAATTTTTTTGGAAACCACATGAATTTATATTGTCAAAAGAACAAATTTCCATTCTATGTGCCCGACAAACAACTTATGCCTGAAAGAGATGAATTTTCACGAAACTGCCATGTAAAAATGGTTGTAATCTATCATACGAATTTCCTTTACCTTATATTCCCCAAATTTCATGTTTGAAAGAACTCCATTGGTTGATAAAAATTCAAGTATAGGAAATAAATGGAATCACCAAAGAGGGTTGGCTTCTTATTTCATCTAATATTAATACTATTTTTTATTATTTTATACTTTTTTTCGAAAAATTCATAACATTTTAATCTGTTTTTTTAAATCTGTTCCGCGCAAGTTCAAAGGATTTCCCTTATCAAAGATGGATTGCCGCGGTATAATGGAAAGAAAGACTTTTTTAGGAGCGAATGGAATGGTGTTATCAGTTGCAAATGTGGCCAAAGAGCAAGAAGCATTTATCTGTGAAAAATTGCAGATCATTGCGAGGGAGCTTCATCCTTCCGTCACGGAAGATGAGGAGATCGTTCGGCGGGCGCTTTTTGCCGTCCGGAATCAGGCGGTGGTTTTCCATCGCTATATATCCGTCTTCTCCATTTTGACGACGACGGTCCGGGATGTGCGGGCGGCGGAAGTGATTATCGATTTCCAGGGCAACACAATTTCCTGCTCATGCCCGCAGGAAGGTTGGTGCCGGCATCAGGTGAGCGTGTTGCTGTCGTTATATCAATATATTGATTCCGTGCAAGAATGGGTGAGCAGCTGGCGTTCGAAAAAAACCGTGGATTTGCAAGCCCTCGCGAATATCCGCACCCCTGAAAGCTGGCTGAAAATGGTCGATGAAGTGCTCAGCCACTATTT
The DNA here is from genome assembly GCF_038593265.1 of Ureibacillus sp. FSL W7-1570. Taxonomy (GTDB): domain Bacteria; phylum Bacillota; class Bacilli; order Bacillales_A; family Planococcaceae; genus Ureibacillus; species Ureibacillus suwonensis. The sequence continues at coordinate 2,972,241 of NZ_CP151979.1, read as the reverse complement.
TCACGGGGATGAAGAAATTCCCGCCTTCATGTACACCAACATTGCGGAGAATGCATTGGAAAAATTGAATAAACAAATGCCCTTCGAACGGGAATGGCAACCGATTTACAAGTTATTTATGGAACTGGCCGTTGTGAATCGATTGTCCCTTCGATTCACGAAAAGCTGCTCTGTGGATGAACATTTGCTGGAAAACTTTTTTCATAAAAGATTTCAATCCATCCAAAACATCGTCCATGAAATCCCCGGTACTTCCCGCCTTTTTGCAACGGATCCGTTTTTTGATCAAATGCAGTTCCTCCTCCGGGAATTGCTGTTTGAACAGGAAGGCTTCATCAACCGGAAAATGAACCTGTATCTGCTGTTCTGGGATGAAGTGTTTACGGAAAAGCGGCGCGCTTTGGAAGAGCTGGTGTATTTGCAGGAACAGCGGGAAATGCCTGTTCCGGAAGTGCTCAATGTGTTCTATATTATTTTGAAAAATGATTCCGCAATCGAAGAAAATATCCAACATATCAATCCCGAACATGTGGACATCCATTTGGGGCTTGTGAAATTCGCTTACGCCAAGCAGAACGGACGGGCGGCAGAACTTATTTTGCGGGCCATCCTTCCCCATTTGGAAGCGTTCATCCAAAGGGTGAAGAATGTGTATCGTTCGCCCGTCGTTTCTTCGATTTATTCATTATATGAGCATATCGATTTATCGGAAGATGAGGAAATTTTATTATATTCTTCCTTTGGGAAAGACGGGATTCATCAATATTCCCAATATTTGTTGAAGCATAAGCGTTACGGGGAATGGGTGGCGTTGCAGCAAATGTATCCTTCCTCCATCGAGCATTTGGAGTACAACGGGTTGAAGCAAGTTGCGGAGGAAGCCCCCGCCCTTGTCCTTCCCCTTTATCATTTTTACGCCATGGGGGAAATCAAGGAAAAGTCCCGTTACAATTACAAGCAGGCGGTCCGGATTTGGAAGAAGATGAAAGCCGCGGCGAAAAAAGCGGGCAAAATGAATTTTTGGGAAGACTATATCGCTTCCGTCCGCGATCAATACAAACGGCTGCGGGCTTTGCAGGAAGAATTGGAGAAAGGGAAATTATTGGGATGAGACTATTTGGGATGCTGAGTTCGAGAAAGGAAATTATTCGGATGAGACACCGGAATGCCGGGTTGAAGAAAGGATATTATCGGGATAAAGCACCGGGATGCCAGGGTGAAGGAAATATTCGGATGAAGCACCGGGATGCCGGGGTGGAGTTAGAATATTTTCGGGATGAAGCACCGGGATGCCGGGGTGGAGATAGAATATTTTCGGGATGAAGCACCGGGATGCCAGGGTGAAGGAAATATTCGGATGAAGCACCGGGATGCCGGGTTGAAGAAAGCATATTATCGGGATGAAGCACCGGGATGCCGGGTTGGAGAAAGAATATTTTCGGGATGAAGCACCGGGATGCCGGGGTGGAGTTAGAATATTTTCAGGATGAAGCACCGGGATGCCGGGGTGGAGTTAGAATATTTTCAGGATGAAGCACCGGGATGCCGGGTTGAAGAAAGAATATTATCGGGATAAAGCACCGGGATGCTGAATTTGAGAAAAGAAATTATCAGGATGAGACTTTGGAATGCCGAGCTGGAGAAAGGAAATTTCTATGAAAGAGTTGCAAGTTAAACATGCGTTGAACGTCAATCCTTTTGCCAATGTTTATCAATTGACCTTCGAGCCGTTGAAACAGGGATTGTATGCCGTCCGGGCTTTTGAAAACGGAAAGACCATTACCGCCGAAAAGTTCGCATCGGTTTTCTTTTTCCGGTATGAACCGAATTTTTACGGATTGCATGCCGAGATGGACGGGGATGCGCTGATCGTTTCGGCGGTCGAATTGATGGAAGCTTTGTCCCCCGAGTGGAAGCATCCTTTTGCAAAGTTTGAAGGGGCAAGGGCTGAGGATGCGATGTTGCTTGAGAGTCTGTATGCCGTACAGCCATTGTGGAACAGCCCTTCCTTATGGGATGTGGCGGAAGTGTCCGAGGATGAAACGGGGCCTTCCCTTAAAATGCATTTGGAAGGCGACCCCTTGCGGAAGGAGCTGCTGACAACCGCCCTTTATCAAAAATTGGGGCAAAACGGCTTGCCCCTTTCCGATGTGCCTTCCTTGCTGCCTTTCTTCAAAGAAGGCGGTTGGCCGCTTCAGCAGGACCGTTCCATCGGCCATTTGACAGTCGCCCTCCGTTTGAATGAACCTGAAGATTCTTCGGATGACTGGGTGCTGGAAACGGTGATTTTATCTTCGGCATCCGCCAAACATTGGACGCCTGCTGCAAGGAAGCGGCATCTCCCAATCCGGGAGGCGCTTCCTGATAAATGGAAAGACTTTGCGGATGAGATTACGCGAACGCAGAAGCAAATGGTGCAGCTGCTTGGATTGGACGTGGTTTCGGATGAGTCGTTTTTGTATATTCCGTTGGGCGATGCCGAGGTGCGCGCCCTAATCCGGAACGGCTTTGCCAAGTTGACAGCCCTTGGGTTTGAAGTGATTCTTCCTGCCTGGCTGAAAGAATTGAAAAGGACGAAAATGCGGGTCCGCGTCAGTGCGCAAAACGTTCCGAAAAAGTCCATGGCCGGGCTGGATGACATTTTATCCTTCCGCTGGGAGCTTTCCATCGGCGGCGAAAAAATCAGTCCCGAAGAGTTCCGTAAAATCGTGGAGGAAAAGCGGGAGTTTGTGCGGATCGGCGATGAATGGTTCCGCTTGGACAGCGATTGGATGGCGAAAGTGCGGGCGTTGATGGACAAGGCGGAAAAAGAAAACTGGACCGTGAAGGAATTGGTGTTCCGCGAGATGCCAGAGGAGCTGTTGAATCCGGAATGGGATGAAGAGGATGAAGACCGGGACGACCCGCTCTTTGCCTTTGAGATGCAGCGTTCGTTGCAGGCGTATGTGAATCAACTGCAGGAAAAGCAAGGGCTGCCTCCTGTGAAAGTGCCCGCGTCTTTGAAGGCGACATTGCGGCCTTATCAGCAACAGGGCTATGAGTGGCTTGCGTTTATGCGCACGCAGCAGTTTGGCGCCATTTTGGCCGATGATATGGGGCTTGGGAAAACGGTGCAGTTGATCAGTTATTTGCTGTATGTGTATGAATTTTGGCAAGAGAAGAAACCGTCGCTCATCGTTTGCCCGACTTCCGTTTTGGGCAACTGGCAGAAGGAATTGGAACGCTTTGCCCCATCTTTGAAGGTGCATACCCACTATGCTTCGGGGCGTTTGAAGGATGAAGCCTTTCATCAGTTTTTGGTAACGGAAGCGCCGCAAGTGGTGTTGTCCACCTATGGCACGATTTCTCAGGATGTGGCGTTTTTGGAGGCCGTCGATTGGGCGGTGGTGACGCTGGATGAAGCGCAAAATATTAAAAATATGCAGACCCAGCAATCGAAGGCCGTCCGCCGTTTGCAAGGCGACCATCATATTGCGTTGACGGGCACGCCGATTGAGAACCGGTTGGCGGAACTGTGGGCGATTTTTGATTTTATCCACCGGGGCTATTTGGGAAGTTACAAGAAGTTCCAAGAGGAGTTCATTGTGCCGATTGAACGGGATGATTCGGAGCATCACAAGCAGCTGCTGCGGGCGAAAATCCGGCCGTTCTTGCTGCGGCGAACGAAAAATGATCCGGATTTGATGCTGAATTTGCCAGATAAGCAGGAAACGAAGGAGTTCTGCCCGTTGACGGAAGAACAGGCCGCGCTGTATGAAGGATATATCCAGGACAGTTTGGCGGATTTGGAGAAACTGTCCCCTTTTGAACGCAAAGGACGGATTTTGCAGATGCTGAGCAAGTTGAAGCAATTGTGCAATCATCCGGCGCTGTATTTGAAGGAGCCGTTTGGGGATGCAGAAAGGATGCTTTCCCGTTCGGTGAAGTTGAAGCGGATTGTGGAGCTGGCGAAGGAAATTGTCGATGGCGGCGAGCAATGTTTGATTTTCACCCAGTATATTGGGATGGGCCAATTATTGCAGCATTGTTTCTTTGAACTGTACGGCTGGGACGTGCCGTTTTTGACCGGCAGCATGCGCAAGGAGCAGCGGGATGCCTTGGTGGAGGCCTTTCAAGCCGGGGAATTCCCCGTGTTCTTGTTGTCGCTGAAGGCGGGAGGAACCGGATTGAATTTGACGGCCGCAAGCCACGTGCTGCATGCGGATCGCTGGTGGAATCCGGCTGTGGAAAATCAGGCGACGGACCGGGCCTACCGCATTGGGCAGAAGCAGTTTGTACAGGTGCATAAGTTTATCACCATCGGCACGATTGAGGAGAAAGTGGACCAAATGCTGGAGATGAAGTCCGCCTTGTCGGAAGAATTGATTCAGGCAAGCAACTGGCTGACGGAGCTGGATGAAGCGCAGTTGATGGAATTGCTTCAATTTCCTTCAAGTGTGCAGCAGGGATGATGGTGAGGGTTTTTCTGGATGTATGTGGATATAGCGATTTTGCTGGGGTTACATGAAATCGCTGGTATGAGATGCTTGGCACTTTGGAGTTCACTGGACTTTGAAGTGCCGGGCATTTTTTGTGCAGTGGGTTTTTTGATATAAGCTGGGGATCCATGATTTATCTGATCGAGTTGTTCGTAAACGCGCAGGTTAGTGATAAGTGTGGGATTCATCCGCGTAAGGAGTGGCGCTATCTAAGCAAGTTGGGAGTGTATCCGAGCAAGAGAGGGCGTCATCCGAGCAAGAGAAGGAGTTATCCGAGCAAGTGGAGCAGCCATCCGAGCAAGTGAGGGCATCATCCGAGCAAGTGGTGGAGTTATCCGAGCAAGATGAGGGATTATCCGAGCAAGAGAAGGGCTTATCCGAGCAAGTGATGGAACCATCCGAGCAAGTGATGGAACCATCCGAGCAAGAGAGGGAGCCATCCGAGCAAGATGAGAGATTATCCGAGCAAGAGAAAGGATTATCCGAGCAAGTGATGGAACCATCCGAGCAAGAGAGGGCGTTATCCGAGCAAGTGGGAATGTCACCTGCACAAAATGAAACTGTATGCGCACTAAAGAATGAACCATGCACACCAATCGGAACCCTATTCGCACTAAAGAATAAACCATCCGCACCAATCGGAGCCCTATTCACACTAAAGGCAAATCTATCCGCACCAATCGGAGTCGTATGCGCACTAAAGAATGAACCATCCGCACCAATCGGAACCCTATTCGCACTAAAGAAGGTACCATCCGCTCCAAATGAAGCCCTATTCGCACTAAAGAATAAACCATCCGCACCAATCGGAGCCCTATTCGCACTAAAGGCAAATCTATCCGCACCAATCGGAGTCGTATGCGCACTAAAGAATGAACCATCCGCACCAATCGGAACCCTATTCGCACTAAAGAAGGTACCATCCGCTCCAAATGAAGCCCTATTCGCACTAAAGAATAAACCATCCGCACCAATCGGAGCCCTATTCGCACTAAAGGCAAATCTATCCGCACCAATCGGAGTCGTATGCGCACTAAAGAATGAACCATCCACACCAATCGGATCCCTATTCGCACTAAAGAAGGTACCATCCGCTCCAAATAAAGCCCTATTCACACTAAAGGCTGATCTATCCGCACCAATCGGAACCCTATTCACACTAAAGAAGGTACCATCCGCTCCAAATGAAGCCCTACTCGCACTAAAGAATAAACCATCCGCACCAATCGGAGTCGTATGCGCACTAAAGAATGAACCATGCACACCAATTGGAACCCTATTCGCACTAAAGAAGGTACCATCCGCTCCAAATGAAGCCCTATTCACACTAAAGGCAGATCTATCCGCACCAATCGGAGTCGTATGCGCACTAAAGGCAAATCTATCCGCACCAATCGGAGTCGTATGCGCACTAAAGAAGGTACCATCCACACCAATCGGAACCCTATTCGCACTAAAGAAGGTACCATCCGCTCCAAATGAAGCCCTATTCACACTAAAGGCAGATCTATCCGCACCAATCGGAGTCGTATGCGCACTAAAGGCAAATCTATCCGCACCAATCGGAGTCGTATGCGCACTAAAGAATGAACCATCCGCACCAATCGGAACCCTATTCGCACTAAAGAAGGTACCATCCGCTCCAAATGAAGCCCTATTCGCACTAAAGGCAGATCTATCCGCACCAATCGGAGTCGTATGCGCACTAAAGGCAAATCTATCCGCACCAATCGGAGTCGTATGCGCACTAAAGAATGAACCATGCACACCAATCGGAACCCTATTCGCACTAAAGAAAGTACCATCCGCTCCAAATAAAGCCCTATTCGCACTAAAGGCAAATCTATCCGCACCAATCGGAGTCGTATGCGCACTAAAGAATGAACCATCCGCACCAATCGGAACCCTATTCACACTAAAGAATGAACCATGCACACCAATCGGAACCCTATTCGCACTAAAGAAGGTACCATCCGCTCCAAATGAAGCCCTATTCGCACTAAAGAATAAACCATCCGCACCAATCGGAGCCCTATTCTCACTAAAGGCAGATCTATCCGCACCAATCGGAGCCCTACTCGCACTAAAGAATGAACCATCCACACCAATCGGAGCCCAATTCACACTAATAAAAAATCTTCCGCACCAAAGGAAAAGACGGACCCCAAAGCTGAACCTATCCACGCCAAAACCAAATACACACAAAAAAGACTGCCCAGAAAGTCATCCTTTCTTAGACAGTCTGACAACTAACCATAGGAGGAAGTTAGATAGGTGTGTTCTGATTTCCTCGTTTATTCGTATGTAGCCTCACTTTACCTTTATCCAGTTATCATATTCAATTGTAATCATGATCCATTATGCATTACCATGTATCCCTTCACTGCTGGGCGGTCACAAACCAGCAGTGTTTTTCTCACCCCCCATTTTCTTTATTTGTACTCCCCTTCAAACTCCAAAACAATTTTAGGCCATTCCCATTCATTTTCCATTCCCAACAATTTTTTTGCCTTTCGCTCCAACAAAATCAACAAAACCTTCCATTGTAAAAGAAAACCTGCCACTATGTGTTACCCGGAATCCTTTGCTTTGCTAACCTCCACTTTTTCCTGCAAAATGCAACCATCCTCAAAACTCTCAGCCGATTTTCAAATTGAAGACCCTTGCGTAACTGGTAATTCTTGTTCCATTTCCGGAAGAACGAAATCCTTTTCAACTTCCGTTTGCTTATTTGGTGGCTTGAGTGAATAAAATCGGACATCATCGGCGACGACTTCAGTTGTATATACTTTTACATTTGCTTTTGTTAAATAGGAGCGTGATTGCAATCGTCCGTTGATTCCGATCAGTGAACCTTTGCCGCAATATTGGACGATCAGTTCCGCCAGCTTTCCCCATGCGGTAATGGAGACGAAATCGGCATCCACATCGCCCTGGCTATTGCGGTAATTGCGATTAACCGCCAGTACAAAACTCGTAGCCACACGATGTTCTCCAAATTCCCGAAGAACTGGATCTTTCGTTAATCGCCCGACTAGTCCGACATGATTCATCCATTCACCTCCTTTTTCTCAATCATAGCGGTAACCCCTTCTTTTGACAAAATCCCAAAATCAAGAAATGACCGCATTTTTCTATCTCAAACTTTCATTTTTCGAACGAAACAAATGTTCGTAAAATTTAACTCAAACTAGATCATGCCTGCTTTTATCCCCATTTTTTAAAAATGTCCAAAATAAAAGTTTGGCAATTTTTTAATTTTTTTCTTTACCCGATGTTTGAAAGAGTTCCTTTGCTATACTGATGAAAGAGGGCATTTCGATTATCATGGGAGGGAAACCTTTGAAAACTTTTAAAATGATTTCCTTTCAATTTGAACACGATGGTGTGGAAATCCCCCTGATCGACGGAATCATCATTAATCAGGAAAATCATGAAAAGACGTGGATTTTGGAGTTGTTTACAGAGCAGCCATATCGAAAGCATTTTGAAAGATTGTGGGAAACCCGGGAATCTTTTGATGTGCAAGTGACGATCACTTCCCCTGACAATGAACCCGCCCCCTTCACAGTGAAAGTGGAAACGATTGAAGAAATTGGAGATCGGCTTTCGGTTTTAATGAAGGGACATGTGCGAACGGTGCGGTTAAAATATGCGGAACAATTGTTGCAAACGTTGCTGGAGAAAAACTTATCAAAGGAAGAATTATTGAGTGAGTTCCGGAAAGGGATGAGGGAACGTCCATTATTGAAGGGGGAAAATGGCTGATTTTCTATCACGGATTTCAACAAGGAGCAGGCGTTATATTTACAGGTTTTGTGTCTTTCTCTATAAATATTATGAACATAGCGACACGGCCATATTTTATCTACAGTTTTTGTGAACATAACGCCAGAATTTGTGTCCATTTCGACACAGGCCATTTTATCTACAGATTTTTTGAACTTATCACCTGATTTTGTGTCCATTTCACCAGTGCCTATTTTATTTACAGTTTTTATGTCTCATATCACCTGATTTTGTGCCATTTCGCCAGTTCCCATTTTAATTTTATCTCCATTTCCCCCTTCTCCCCCCATCCAAACAAAGGGCGCTTGTCCAAAATCAAAACCCTTGAATCAAAAAATATGGAGCTATCCAAACCAGATAGCTCCGAAAAGGGCAAGGGGGATTTTTTGATTTTCTCGAGTCTAAAATACCAGAAGAGGCTTTGGACTTTGTCTCGTGGCTTCCTTTACCCCAGATGGGAACTGGATGCGCAACCATTATTCATCCTTCGTATCAGCGTCACGAATGTCTTTGGCATCCTCAACGATATCTTCCTGGTTACCGCGTTCATCCCCGGTTACACCTTTATCATCCGGCATGACGTCTTCATTGCGTAGGCCTTGGTTTGTCCGTTTGTCATTGTCATTGATGTCATTATTGATCGTGTCATTGTCAAGGGCATCATTGACTCCCTCACCGACATCTTCGACACCTTCTTTGACTCCTTCACCCACATCTTCTACGCCTTCTTCAACGTCATTGCCTACCTCATTGATTGCGTTCTCATCATCGTTATCATTACAGCCCACTAATAAAGCGGACCCTAACAATAACGCATAGATGAACGGTTTCATAAAAAATCCCCTCCTTTCTTCGCTAATCGTCACCTGCAAAGTGACTGATTTTAATTTGTGCGAAAAAAGAGGGAACTATCCATTATCGATTTTAGAACTTTTGCCATTTTCCGGATCAAAAGTTCATGGGCGTTCTTTTTCCTTCAATTGTTCTTTCAGTAGCTGTTCCACATAATGGGCTTCCGCTTTGCATCCATACGTATAATTCGTGCCCAGCTGTTTCTGCATTTTCTCGATGGTCTCAATTTGTTTTTTCGTCGGCTTTTCGTTCAAAATTTTGGCGATCACTTCGTCAATTTTATGGGCAATTTCTTCATGAAATTCGGGGCTCAGCAATATGTCCTGTGGCACTTTTTCAAACCATGCGGCATTTTCCAAAAAATATTGTTGCCATCTCTTCATGAATTCTTCCATTGAAAAACGGTCTTCATCCCAGCCGATGCTTGCCAAGTATTGCTCGAATGCGATCGAAATGGATCGTGTGATACTGATTTTTACGCCCGATGACAGCTGTTTATACATTCTAAAATAAAACCTCCTATGTTTAAAAGAGCCAAGGGTGCATATACTTCTCTCTACCTACAACCTAAAAAAATTCAACTGTTATATTTTATCTCTTTTGTAAATGAATTTCAAATTAAGGGAACACACTTATTATAAAAGGGTGCACAGTTCCAATCATTCTATTCATGATTGGAACCCTTTTGGACGTGTGTATTTCGGGAAGGAGTTTATTTTACTTTTGGTGCTTCCGGGCCGATTGCAAATAAAATGTCCGCTTCCGCAACGAGTTCGCCGTCAACCGTGGCAATGCCATGGCCTTTCCCCATCGAGCCGCGCAATTTGACAAATTCGACTTCCAATTTCAATTGATCGCCTGGCACGACTTGGCGCTTGAAACGGGCGTTGTCAATGCCTGTCAAAAATGCCAATCTCCCTTTGAATTGCTCAGTATTTAATAAAGCCACCCCTCCGACTTGCGCCAACGCTTCCACGATCAAAACGCCGGGCATTACCGGATAGCCAGGGAAATGGCCATTGAAGAAAGGTTCATTGATGGACACATTCTTGATGCCCACCACCCGTTTCCCTTCTTCCAGTTCAAGAATACGGTCCACTAATAAAAATGGATATCGGTGCGGTAAAATTGCCTGAATTTGTTCAACTTTCAACATAACATTTCCCCCCATTATCAAAATCAAGCATACGAAATAAGCGGCAACGCAACATGTTCCTCAGAATTTGAAGGCATCCGGACGCCAAAAAAGCGCCATTTCCAATATCAGCATGCATCATGAATTCAGCTTTCCACAAAAAAAGGCGGAGCATACTTTATTCTTTTCCGTTCATGATGTCCAGAATGTGCTGATATGTTTCCCATTTTAACGCATCCATCAGCTTGCCGTCACCAATGAGGCCGTAACCGATCATGAGCCCGAATATGGCTGCGAGCAACAACAGCACGAGCACAATGACAATCCGCAGCCAAATGGGAAACATTCTGGTGCGGTAAATTTTCAGGTTCTTTATGAAACTGTCGTCATTTGGCAGAGCTTCCTCATTCTTCTCGTTCTCTCTTTTATTCCGCTTCAGCCACTTTGAAAGTAGAACGCCCGATGCTTTTGGATCCTTCTCTTGCCGTTTCGTTCTTTTTTCCGTCAAAGTGGAGCCGCTTTTCATTTCGTTTGCCATTGTCTGTTCTCCCTGTTCATTCAAGTATTTTTGGTAAACGAATTTTGCCCATGGGTTCACACGATTATGAATGTGCCGTCAGAATCAACAGAATTCCGCCAGCATTTTTTCTGTTCGCATGATTCGTCATCGTTCTTGATAAAATAAACGCAACAGCCGCATCTAAAGTTTCGCCTTTGCGGGGTTGCCCGGGATCAAACGAACTCGCTTCATTCCGCGCTTTGCACCATTCGTCAAAGCGCGGATGAAGGATGAAACAAAGGGTTCGTTCATTGTTTCACAAGTACGGATTTCCCTGATCATGACCATTAACGGATTCCGTTGATCAACCCCAACATTTGGTCCGCGATGGTGATGGCGCGGGCATTAAATTGATAGGATTTTTGCGCTTGGATCAACTGGGTCATTTCTATGGCCATATTCACGTTGGACAATTCCAATTGATAATTTTCAAGGCCGATATTTTGGCGGGCATTTCCCTGCATATCCGTCAAAACATCGTTCAATTCGTAGCCCAATTCATTCAAGTTATCAGGCACGTCTATGTATTCGTCGGAAATCTTCATCATCAGTTGTGGCAAATGGATTTCAGTGACACCCAACAAAAAGGCTTGCTGCGTGCCATCCTCCAAATTGACGACCAATCTGCCGCCATTCTCGAGGGAAAAACTGCTCACCTCTTCATCGAACACGATCGGGTTTCCATCGATGTCCGCCACTGCATAGCCGTCCGCATTGACGAGCATCATTTGCCCATTATTCATCGGGGTTGCATAAAAATCGCCTTTTCGTGTATACACCACATTCATGTCGCCGTTTTCATCCGGCATTAAAATATTAAAATATTGGCGCGCATTATTGAATGCAAAGTCCAATGGGCGGTCCGTCGTCTGCAACGTTCCTTGGGCATTGTTTGTTTGGATTTGCGAAATTTTCGCACCGACACCGTAGCGGATTCCTTGCGGTGTCAATCTCGGTGACTGCTCATCTTTTCTCGTGTTGTGGTATTCCTGATACAGCATTTCGGAAAAGCGGGCTTCTTTCGCTTTATACCCGTTTGTGCCGATGTTGGCGATATTGTTGCTGATCGTGTCGATTTGAAGCTGGATTTGATTCAATGTGTTGGTAGCCGTCAGCATTGTCCGTAGCATGTTTCCGCCTCCTTCCTTATACTTTTCCTATTTCATTGACCGCTTTGTCCATGCTTTTGTCATAGGCTTGGACGACTTTTTGGTTTGCTTCGAAGGCGCGGTATGCCGTCAGAAGTTCCGTCATCGATTGCGCCGCATCAACATTGGAACCTTCCAAGAACCGCTGTCTGATGGAAAACGTGACATCGCCTTCTGCAAAGGCGGAAGGCAACGCTTGTCCGTCCTGTGTCCGGAACAATCCATTGTCCTGTTTCACCAGGTCATTGGCATTTGGGGCAAAAGCCACCCCGATTCTCGCCACCTGTTGTCCGTTTACGTACACGGCACCGTCTTCAGTGACTTGGAATTCTTCATTTGGGAGCTGGATGCGGTCTCCGTTTTCGGATAAAACGTAATATCCGTCCCCATTCACCAAATAGCCTTGTCCATCCAAAGCAAAGTTCCCGTTTCTTGTATAGGCCTCGCCTCCATCCGGATGGGCCAGACGGAAAAAGATGCTGCTCCCCGCAGGAAGGTTGCCGTTCATCAAGGCAAGGTCAGTATTGTAATCCGTTTCGTAAACATTGCCTTGCGCAAAGTTCGGCATTGTTTCTTGCAAGTAAATGCCGGTTGAAAGATTGCCGATCGGGCGGATCAAGTTCAGGTTTAATCCTTTTTTCGTCGGAACATTGGTATCATCAATGGCGGACATGAGCATTTCCGGGAATGAGCGGATCGTTGTCTGCTCCGCTTTGAACCCCGGTGTGTTCGCATTCGCCATATTGTTCGTCAAAATTTCCGTCTTTCTTTGCTGCGCCAGCATGCCGGAAGCTGCCGTATAGATTCCTCTAAACATGCTCTTTCCCCCTTCATTTGGTCAAAATGCCTCTCCTTTTTATATCGGTGGGAAGTCGCCAATCGATTATAGTTCGTTTTTCGCTTTCCACGGATTTTTGCAAGATCCTTTTCCTTCATCATTTCCGGGAATGTGCGGATAGAATGGATGCAATGGTGCCATGAATAAGTCATTTTGCCCATCATTTGGATGAAACTTAGAATCACTAAGTTTTCTCAGGTCGGATGCAACTCGGGAATTGCCGCGTTTCTACCCGCATATTCATGTCGTTTTGGATGAAATTCGGCTGTTTCTTTTTCCAGCCGAGGGTTCGCTTATTTCGTGTTGGAACGCTGGAAGTGAAGTTAAAATCTTGAACCAGGTGAACGGTCGATGTTGTCAAGCATGATACCCGTTCCGATGGCCACGCAGTCCATTGGATTATCCGCAACAAGCACCGGCACTTTCAATTCTTGCATGAGCAATTGGTCCATGCCATGAAGCAATGCGCCGCCGCCTGTCAAAATCACGCCGCGGTCAATGATGTCTGCGGATAATTCCGGCGGCGTTTTTTCCAATACATTTTTCGCGGATTGAACAATCAATTGGACAGATTCATGCAATGCTTTTTCAATTTCGGCGGAATGGATCGTGATGGTGCGCGGAAGTCCTGTCACCATGTCGCGTCCGCGGATTTCCATCGATTCATCCCGGCCGCCAGGGAAAACCGTTCCGATGTTGATTTTAATGGCTTCCGCCGTACGTTCACCGATCAACAGTTTATATTCCTTCTTAATATATTGAAGAATATCATTATCGAACGTATCTCCTGCCACTTTGATAGATTCGCTCGTCACAATATCCCCCATGGAAAGCACCGCGATATCTGTCGTACCGCCGCCGATATCGACCACCATGTTTCCGCTTGGTTGGAAAATGTCCATGCCTGCACCGATGGCAGCCACTTTCGGTTCTTCTTCCAGATACACTTTTTTGCCGCCTGATTTTTCAGCCGCTTCACGAATCGCTTTCTTTTCGACACTTGTGATGTTTGTCGGGCAGCAAATTAAAATGCGGGGTTTTGAGAAGAATCCTTTTACATCAAGTTTATTAAGGAAATGTCTTAACATCGCTTCCGTCAAATCGAAATCGGCAATAACCCCGTCTTTCAATGGACGGATGGCCACGATATTTCCTGGCGTACGCCCTACCATTCTTCTAGCTTCTTCACCAACCGCCAGCACTTTGTTGGTTTTTTTGTCGATTGCCACAACGGATGGTTCGTTTAGAACAATTCCCTTCCCCTTCACATAAATCAGTACATTAGCAGTTCCTAAGTCGATCCCTATATCCTTTGAAAACATGATAATCTAATTTCTCCTTCCAACATTTTGCGACTCTATTACTACGTTCATAATTTATACATTTTATCTAGAATATTTTATCATAATAAAATCTTATTTACAGCTTTATTCTGGGGGAATTTGACGTTTTTCACCGTTTTTCTACAAATTGTTCAAAATTTAGCTTCGGGTCAATATTGACTTTATAAAATCATTATTCTCTGAATAAAATCACAATCTTTGCGCCAAAAACCGGAAATATCGGACTGGATGAATGGAGTTTCCGCCTTGTGAAAATGCAGCCGCACGAGGCGGAATTGCCCCCGACGTTGCCGCAAATCCATCTTGGATAAACACAACCCTTATGGGATGGAAAGCGTCCGCGCATCCTTTATAAGATGGAAAACGCATACATTTTCGCTTCATATACACCCGATCCGTCTTGCGGCCGTCTTCCGCCCCAGGATGAAATGAAAAAGCATTCAGCCTGACTTCTGGCCAAAGTCAAACCAAATGCCTTTTCATTGTTTTTTTTGGGACTGCCACTTTCTACGTGTCGCCTCGCCCCCCCGCAAATGACGAACGGATTTGTGGTAGGCTAATATTTCTCTCACTTCTTTTGCCAATTCTTCATTCACTAATTGTAGCCGCTCTGTTAAGTCTTTGTGCACCGTACTTTTGGAATATCCTGTCATTTTCGCAAGGACCCGAACCGTCTCACCCGTCTCCACAAGCAGCTTTCCCAGTCGTACGCAACGGTGCCGAATGTGCTCGTGCACGTTCTCTTCCTTTCTCTCGGATATAAGAAGTGCAGTTTTGCCTACAATAAACAATCTATTTCGACGTTTTTCTGATACATGTATTTCATTGACGTTTGCAATCAGCGATTTAACGTTTATTCACCATATGTATGTTCCAACTTTTTCAGAACTTTTTTTCCCGGGAAAGTCAAAAGCGCAGCCTGGAAAGACGGGTGTTTCCGTCCAGGCTGCGCTTTCGTTTGTTAGAAGTTTAAATAATTTCTTGGATTTACATGTTTTCCATCTTCCAACACTTCAAAGTGGAGATGGATGCCGGCAGTCGGATTCCAATCGTTTTCCGTTGTTGTGGCGATTGGTTGGCCTTGTTCCACCAAATCCCCTTTTTTCACAAGGATATCCGTTACAGAGCTGTAGTGTGTTTCCATTCCGTTAGGGTGTTCGATGATGATTTTATTTCCAGTGAACGCATCCAGCTTCACTTCTTTCACTTCACCGCTCATTGCAGCCAGTACTTCGAATGGCTCATTGTTGATGGAAATGGAAATTCCAGAGGATGTTGTGAATGTTTGATCGAATACAAGCAGCGCATTTTCGCGTGATTTCGCATCCGCGTTGATATCATAGAAATCTTGCAATACTGTCACATTTTCCAGCTGGCTTTCATCAAATGGATATTTGAGCGTTTCCGTGCGAGCGTTTGTTTCAATGACCGGTGATTGCTCTTCCTGTGCAGTCGGTTCAGCCACCGTGTCACTTTCTTCTTTGCTTGTGAGTACGGAATAAGTCACAATTAAGACAATAAGTACTGCTGCAATGCCCCCATATATTGCCGGCCAAAACCATGGTTTTTGTTGCCAGTTCGTTTTTGGATTTTGAGAAGTATTATTTTGTTTGTTGTTGTCTTCTCTCATTTGTTCATCACCTCAATATGAAGGATGAACAAGTTTTGGAATTTCTAAACAAGTTTTTTGGAAATTTTCACTATTTTTTGCATAAACTTTTTCCAGACGTAATATTTGTGTAGTAAGGTGCTTTCAGTTACGTTTCCCGCTTGGCGGCTCTCATTTCGTACACATCATTTTTTCAATGGTTGTGTCTTTGTAGTAATGGGCGAGGATTTCATGGGCGGTTCTTCCCTGTTTCGCCATCGCATCGGCTCCGTATTGGCTCATGCCCACACCATGTCCGTAGCCTTCCGTCGTAATTTCGATTTTGTTATTGGCCACTTGGATTGTAAAATCGGTCGAACGCAAGTCCAACAAATCGCGGAAATCGCGGCCCGTCCATTCTTTGTTGCCGGATATGACTTTCTCCACCCTCCCCGTGTTGTTCAGTTTGGTACGGATTTTTTTGACCTCGTCCAAGGTCATGTTGACTTTTAATAGACGATTCCATTCTTCCAATGTCAACGTCTTTTTCGTTAAATAGTTTTCCGCCTGAAAATCCGCGCTGGCGACGGATTGAAGATACGGCAAATCAACCCCGCTGTAATTTTTGGAGCTTTCCGTCCTGCCGTTGCTCATGGAGTGGAACATGGCCGTAATCAGTTCGCCGTTGTATTTCAGCACTTCTCCTTTCGTACTTTCTACGGCTTGTCTGATTTTTTGCTCGTTTTCGTCAAAAGTGGTCTGCCAATTGGCTTTTCTCGTATCTTCATCATAAAATACTTGTCTCAGCACAGTCGGCTCGATCGGGGTTTGGCCATAGTTCGTCGATTTCAGCACGTAAGTTCTTGCGGCGATGGCCTGGGCTTTCAGGGCTTCCGGATGAAAGTTGGCCGGCATTTCCGCCGCCACGACCCCGACCACATATTCTTCCAGTGGAATTGGATCCTTCTGGCCGGAGATGCGGATGAAAATATTGCAATCTTCCGTCGTCACCAACGGCCCTGACGCTTCTTTCAACGTTTTTTCGGAGTTTTTGAATAGAAACGGGAAGAAAAACAGCGCTGCGACAAATAATGTGATGGAAATCATGATTGCCAGGTTTTTGTGATGATCTATTCGTTTCATACATATTACTTATGATTGGAGAAAGGGAAATATATCTTTTTTGTGGAAGTTTTTTATTATTCATTCTTAGACTGATTTGAAATGGGATCAAAAAAACGCCCGAATGTTGCGCTAGTTTCGGACGCTCTTTTCCAAATCAGTTTCCTTTATCCCCTTTTTTCCATTGGTACGGCACGTTTGCCCAGTTGAAAAGCAGCATGAACAAGAAGGCCATGAAGCTTGATCCGAGATTGAATCCCCATTGAATTTCTTTCGACATGATCCACTGCACAAACGATAATGCTAGAAAAAAGGAAACTGCGTAAAGAATGGCTTTCTTTATCATCTTTCCCGCCCCCTATCAGAAATGCATAGTTTTTCAGTCATTTCATCTATGCTTCACAGCTACTGCAAGTTTTCCATTTTTCCGATGAATACTCCCGATATATGCGGAAGATTGCCGTTCAATAACGCCCCAATCGTTTCTTCCAATGATGCCGCTTTTTAAATTATTTTTCATCTCCATCCCTGCCAACACTTTTTACTTAAATATATCAACCCCATCCACCGGAATAAAGACAAAATTTTCAAAAAATAACCGGCTTTTCAATCCGGCTGCATCATCCAAAAAAATAAAACGACAAAACCTCTTGAACAGGATTTTGTCGTTCTAAGCATCTCTCTATGAATAAATGAAACACGCCCATCATATGGTACATTAGAAAAATAGAATGCCCGAAATTAAACATTCAGCGTAGTCCCTGTGGCAACATTCGGTTTCTTTGAATCCGTTTCCGATGAATCGCCGGAAACGCGCTCAATATTTGCCCCAAGCGCACGCAATTTCTTCTCGAAGTTCACGTAACCCCGATCCAAATGATACAGCTTCGTTACACGCGTTACTCCATCCGTCGCCAATCCAGCCAAAATCAACGCTGCTGCCGCACGCAAATCCGTTGCAGCCACTTCCGCACTTTGCAGTTTCACCGGTCCTTCAATAAACGTCGAACGGCCTTCAATTTTCAATGACGCATTCATGCGGCGAAACTCTTCCACATGCATGAAGCGGTTTTCAAATACCGTTTCCGTAATGATGCTCGTTCCATAAGCCGTCAGCATCAACGCCATCATTTGCGCCTGCATGTCTGTAGGGAATCCCGGATATGGCATCGTTTTCACATCGACCGCCTTCAAAGGATCTTTCGCACGTACCCGAAGTCCATTGCCTTCTTCCGTGATTTCCACGCCCATTTCACGCATTTTGGCAATCAGTGCGGTCAAATGTTCCGGAATCACATTTTCAATTAACACATCACCACGGGTAATCGCAGCGGCCACCATAAATGTCCCGGCTTCGATCCGGTCAGGAATGACATGATGAATCGTACCGTGCAGTTCTTTCACACCTTCAATGCGGATTGTGTCAGTTCCAGCCCCCATGACACGACCGCCCATTTTATTGATGAAATTGGCCAAGTCCACAATTTCCGGTTCTTTTGCCGCATTTTCGATCACTGTCGTACCGTCAGCCAATGCGGCAGCGGTCATAATATTTTCCGTTGCGCCAACACTTGGGAAATCCAAATAAATATTTGCCCCTTTTAAACGGTCCTGCACTCTTGCTTCCACATATCCATGGCCCGTCGTAATTTTCGCGCCCATTGCTTCAAAGCCTTTCAAATGCAGTTCAATCGGCCGGGAACCGATTGCGCAACCGCCCGGCATGGCAACGCGGGCATAGCCGTTTCGGGCAAGCAATGATCCCATCACCAAAATTGAGGCGCGCATTTTACTGACATAATCGAATGGTGCTTCACTTAATAAAGGTTTTTCTGCATTTATATGAATCTCATTATTTTCAACGTCATATTGTACTTCGGCATTTAAACTTTTCAATACTTCATTTATCGTATGAACATCCGCCAAATTTGGGACGTCTTTTATTACACTTGTATTCTTCGAAGCTAACAATGAAGCAGTTAAAATCGGCAATACAGCATTCTTTGCCCCTTCTATTTTAACTTTTCCTTGTAATCTTCGGCCTCCTGTAACAATCATTTTCTCCACAAATCGTCCCTCCGAATCCATTATCCAAAGATGCCTTACGCATTTAGTCACTAAAAAACAAACCATATCAATAGTAATGCTTAATTCTCTAATTTACAAGTGACTAAAAATACTAATTTCAAATATTTTTCAACATATATCTACAATTATATATTACGCACGTTAGGGAAATATGGTGAATTTTAACGGATTATCAAAAATTACTAACTTTTTCATAGCTTTTTGTCATTTCTGTAACAAATTTCTCTACATGATTGCCCAGGAAATAACACGGTATATGTGTTGTAACGACAAAAGAATCAAAATTTGTCATTTGCCCTTACAAATCATATATCATCCGAAGGGAAACAAATTTTTGATTAAAACCTATCAATCTATCGATCCATCGAATCGGGAAATAAGCACTAATTGTACTTGGAAAAGATGTAAGGAAGTTGTCGGGATAAACCGGTAAAATCGATCAGAAAATCCGACACCGTGTAGCCTAATGCAATGCTCAGCAAGATATACATGAGCTGAATTTGAAACGTCTTCCCTTTTTTGAAAACAACTTCCAACCGGACGGATTGCAATGCGTAAAAAGCGATGGCGATGAATAGAATGTGGGAAAAGATTTCAATGCCCGCCTGAACGCCCATTGTCTGATAAATATTCGTACCCATACCCATATGCGCGCCTCCTCCTTTTTGATCATGAAACATCCAAATTTTTATAAGGAAAAAAAATCTGGGAAACAACAACTTTCAAAGTAAAATAATTCCATATCCATTTATAGAAAAAGCGGACAGTCATACTGCCCGCTTATCTATTAAAATCTACCCTCATAAACGTTGATACGATTGATCGCACGTTTCAAAGCCAATTCAGCCCGTTTGAAGTCGATTTCATCGGACTTGCTTTGAAGACGTTCTTCAGCTCTCTTCTTCGCTGCTTGAGCACGAGCGAGATCAATGTTCTCAGCCACTTCAGCAGAAGGAGCCAAAATCGAGATTTTGTCTGGACGAACTTCAATAAAGCCACCGCTAACGGCTACTACTTTTTGCGAACCGTCTGCAAGCTTTAGTTTGACCGCGCTGATTTGCAGCGGTGCCACTAAAGGAATATGACCTGGAAGGATACCGATATCTCCAGAAACAGTTTTAGCGATTACCATTGTAATTTCTGAATCGTATACTGGGCCGTCCGGAGTGACAATATTGACTTGAACTGTCTTCATTTTTTTTCCTCCTCCGTCCGTAACATTATACCTCTACGCCCATTGCTTTAGCTCTTTCGATTACGTCTTCAATGCTTCCTACTAGACGGAATGCATCTTCTGGTAAATGGTCATATTTACCTTCCAAAATTTCTTTGAAGCTGCGCACTGTGTCTTTTACAGGAACATAAGAACCTGGTTGACCAGTGAATTGCTCAGCCACGTGGAAGTTTTGAGATAAGAAGAATTGGATACGACGAGCGCGTTCAACTGTTTTCTTATCTTCTTCGGATAATTCATCCATACCTAAGATGGCGATGATATCTTGCAATTCGCGGTAACGTTGCAATGTTTGCTGTACGCCGCGAGCCACTTGATAATGTTCTTCACCCACGATTTCAGGTGCCAACGCACGGGAAGTGGAAGCTAGTGGGTCCACCGCTGGGTAAATACCCATCTCAGACAATTTACGTTCAAGGTTTGTTGTTGAGTCTAAGTGAGCGAATGTTGTAGCCGGAGCCGGGTCAGTATAGTCGTCGGCTGGTACGTAAATCGCTTGGATTGACGTGATGGAACCTTTGTTTGTAGATGTGATACGTTCTTGCAAGTTACCCATTTCCGTAGCAAGTGTTGGTTGGTAACCAACGGCTGATGGCATACGGCCAAGTAGGGCTGATACTTCCGAACCTGCTTGAGTGAAACGGAAGATGTTGTCGATGAACAATAGCACGTCTTGTCCTTGTTCATCACGGAAATATTCTGCCATTGTCAAACCAGTTAGGGCAACGCGCATACGGGCACCAGGCGGTTCGTTCATTTGTCCGAATACCATCGCAGTTTTGCTGATAACGCCTGAATCGCTCATTTCATGGTACAAGTCGTTACCTTCACGAGTACGTTCACCTACACCGGCGAATACAGAGATACCACCGTGTTCTTGTGCGATGTTATGGATTAACTCCTGGATCAATACGGTTTTACCTACTCCGGCACCACCGAATAGACCTACTTTACCACCTTTGATATAAGGTGCCAATAAGTCAACTACTTTGATACCTGTTTCAAGGATTTCTACTTTTGTGGAAAGTTCTTCAAATTTAGGTGCTTCGCGGTGAATTGGATCACGGCGAGCTTCCGTTGCGATATCATCTTTTTCATCAATTGGTTCACCTAAAACGTTGAATACACGTCCAAGCGTTACTTCTCCGACTGGGACAGAGATAGGTGCACCTGTGTTAGTTACTTCCGCGCCACGTTGAAGACCGTCAGTTGAGGCCATGGCAATTGTACGGACAGTGTCGTCTCCTAGGTGTAACGCTACTTCTAATGTCAAAGTAACAGTTTCTTCACCAGGACGATTTATGTTAACTTTTAGAGCGTCGTAGATATTTGGTAATTGTCCGTTTTGGAATTTTACGTCTACAACCGGACCCATTACCTGAACAACATGTCCTTTGTTCATTCCTGTGTACCCTCCTATCGTACATTTATACGTAACAAGGAGCTAGCCTATTGGATGGCTTCCGCTCCGCTGACAATTTCTGTAATTTCTTGAGTGATCGATGCTTGACGAGCACGGTTGTATTCGAGTGTAAGTGTTTTAACAAGTTCATTCGCGTTATCTGTCGCTGTTTTCATGGCAGTCATACGCGCAGCATGTTCACTTGCTTTCGCATCGAGCAATGCACCATAAATCAAGCTTTCAGCATATTGAGGCAATAGAACCTCCAAAATCGCTTCCGGACTTGGTTCAAACTCATAAGTTGCTTGAAGCCCTTCTGATGCTGGTGCCAAATCAGTGATCGGCAATACTTTTTTCTCCGTTACGACTTGTGAAATGACGCTCACATAGTGGTTGTAGTACATATAAAGTTCATCATATGTACCATCAGCGAACATACCAACAGCTTTACGAGCGATTTGTTTAATTTGGGAGAATGATGGTTGGTCAGGAAGGCCGACAACGCTATCAATTACATTGTACCCACGCTTTTTAAAATACTCTGTAGGAACACGACCAATTGTAAAAATCACGAACTCGTCATTGGATTTATGACGTTCTTCGACTACACGTGCCAATTCACGAATCACGTTTGAGTTATATGGTCCAGCCAAACCGCGGTCAGAACCGATAATGATATAACCCGTCTTTTTCACAGGGCGTGCGACAAGCATTGGGTGAGTGACATCAGATGCGCCACTGGCGATGGATGCAACAACATCCTGCACTTTTTCCATATATGGAACGTAAGATTTCGCATTTTCTTCCGCTTTGGAACGTTTCGCAGCGGACACCATTTGCATTGCTTTTGTGATATGCCCTGTTTTACGCGTTGAGTTGATTCGGTTTTTAATATCGCGCAAACTTCTTGCCACTGGTATTTCACCACCTTTTCATTTTAGTCATCATTCGTGCTACTAATCATCAGAAGATCTTTCAGCAAAGCTGAAAGAATCATTCTTCTGATTTAGCGAATTGTTTTTTGAATTCAGTAAGAGCTGCAGCGAAGTCTTCGTCTGATGGAAGATCTTTCGTAGTACGAATATGCTCTAAAATGTGAGTGTGGTTTACATCTAACCAGCTGTACAACTCGTTTTCGAAACGACGGATATCTTTAACTGGGATATCATCCAAGTAACCGCGAGTTAGAGCGTAGATGATTACAACTTGATATTCCACTTTGATTGGTTTGTTCAAGTCTTGTTTCAATACTTCTACTGTACGTTTACCGCGTTCAAGTTTTGCAAGTGTCGCTTTATCAAGGTCTGAACCGAATTGAGCGAATGCTTCAAGTTCACGGTATGCGGCCAAGTCAAGACGTAGTGTACCGGCAACTTTTTTCATCGCTTTGATTTGCGCGGAACCACCTACACGGGATACGGATAGACCGGCGTTGATCGCTGGACGTACACCTGAGTGGAATAGGTCGGATTGCAAGAAAATTTGTCCGTCTGTGATAGAGATAACGTTTGTTGGGATATATGCAGAAATATCCCCTGCTTGTGTTTCAACGAATGGAAGTGCTGTGATAGAACCTGCACCCATTGCGTCGCTCAATTTCGCAGCGCGTTCTAGCAAGCGGCTGTGCAAGTAGAATACGTCACCTGGGTAAGCTTCACGGCCTGGAGGACGACGTAATAGCAATGAAAGCTCACGGTAAGCTGCCGCTTGTTTAGAAAGATCGTCGTACACGATCAATACGTGTTTACCTTGTAACATGAAGTATTCAGCCATTGAAACCCCAGCATATGGTGCCAAGTATAATAGTGGCGCTGGTTGGGAAGCGGATGCTGTTACAACGATGGAATAATCCAACGCACCGTGTTTACGAAGTGTTTCAACAACTGTACGAACTGTAGATTCTTTCTGACCGATTGCAACATAGATACAGATCATGTTTTGGTCAGCTTGGTTCAAGATTGTGTCGATTGCGATGGATGTTTTACCTGTTTGACGGTCCCCGATGATTAACTCACGTTGACCACGGCCGATTGGCACTAATGCGTCAATCGCTTTGATACCAGTTTGTAATGGTTCATGTACGGATTTACGAGCCATTACACCGAAAGCTGGACTTTCGATTGGACGAGTTTTTGTTGTATTGATAGGTCCTTTTCCATCCACTGGAATACCAAGTGGGTTTACTACGCGACCGATTAATTCTTCGCCGACTGGAACTTCCATGATACGACCTGTGCGACGAACTGTATCGCCTTCTTTGATGCCAAGGTAGTTACCTAGAATAACGATCCCGACGTTGCCTTCTTCTAGGTTTTGAGCCATACCCATTACACCATTTTCGAACTCAACTAGTTCTCCTGCCATACAGTTGTCGAGGCCATGAGCGCGTGCGATACCGTCACCAACAGTGATTACAGTACCAACTTCGTTAACTTCCAATTCAGATTGGTAGTTTTCAATCTGCTTTCTTAACAGAGCGCTGATTTCTTCAGCCTTGATGCTCATGAATGTCACCTCTCACTTTTCTAATTATTAACGACTAACGTGCGTCTGAGATTTTCTAATTTGCTTGCTACAGTGTTATCGAAAATGATGTTGCCAATTTGAACACGAACGCCACCGATAACTGAAGGTTCAATTACGTTTGTGATGTTCAGCGTTTCTTTGCCAACGAGTTTCGCAAAGGAAGCGGAGATGTTGTTTTTCTCTTCTTCCGTCAATTCGCGAGTTGAGTAAACTGTAGCTTCCGCAGTGCCTTGAGCGTCAGCTGCTAACGCTTTGAATGCTTCTGCGATGTTTGTCAATTCATTTACTCGTTTTTTATCAACCAAAAGTTGAAGTGTATTCAATAAAACCGGATTGACTCCATTGAACAATTCAGAAACGATTTGTTTTTTTCTATCAGAAGAGAATTTCGGATTCGTCAAGACAGCAAGGAAATCTTTGTTTTCTTTGATCACTTTCGCGATTTCCTGAAGATCTTGATTCACTTCATCCACAACGTTTTGTTTTTGTGCCACAGAGAACAATGCTTCGGCATAGCGTTTCGCTACAGTGTAATTACTCATTTCGCTTCGCCTGCCTTAGCAATCGTTTCTTTAATTAATGCGCTGTTATCTTCTTCAGAAATTTCTTTTTCAAGCACTTTGGATGCGGCAAGAACAGAAAGGGAAACCACTTCTTCACGCAATGAAGCGATCGCTTTTTCTTTTTCAGTTTCGATTTCACGAACAGCTGATTCTTTCAAGCGAGTTGCTTCTTGGCGGGCTGCTTCCACGATTTCTTCACGTTGTGCTTCTGCTTGTTTCTTAGCGCTTTCAATAATTTTTTGAGCTTCAGTGCGAGCTTCTTTTAAAAGGGCTTTTTGCTCTTCCAAAGTTTTTGTCGCTTCTTTGCGGGCAGTTTCAGCCGCTTCAATTTCACTTGCAACTAATTCCTCACGTTGTTGCATGATGCCCATCAACGGACCCCAAGCAAATTTCTTCAACAATGCCATCAATACGAGGAAGATTACGAGCGTTGCAAGAATATCTCCAAGGTTTACTGCTTCCACGCTGGAACCTAATACCAAATATTCTAAATTCACGATTGTTTCACTCCCTTCAAGAGCTTCAAATTCCTTTTTACTTGCCCTGCTTCAGTCCATTTCCAATCCGAAATTTGAAGAGAGCCATTTATGTTCAAAACTTTTCATTGCTTTTCTATCAGTCATTTTTATTAAAAACTGTTCAGCTTAAACATTGAAAATAAAAGGAATGGCGAAGTTTCTTTTTGTAAATCATCCTTCGCCACATGGAACCAATTATCGGTTCATTACGATGAACGCAACAACTACTGCGATGATTGGTAAGGCCTCAACTAACGCTACCCCGATGAACATTGTAGTTTGAAGTACGCCACGCGCTTCTGGTTGACGTGCGATTCCTTCTACTGTACGAGATACGATTAAACCGTTACCAATACCTGCACCTAGTGCTGCTAAACCGATTGCAATTGCTGCTGCTAAAAGACCCATTTTATATTTCCTCCTTGGAATTATTTTTTAATTTTTTGTTTGATACTCATAATGTATAGACACTATGAATTTATTAATTAATGGTCTTTGCTCACTTTGTGTGATAAATAAACCATTGTTAACATAGTAAATACAAAGGCTTGGATAAAGCCGATGAAGATTGAGAACCCTAGCCATGCCATTGTTGGGATGATGGCTCCGATGAAGCCTAAAACTGATGAGCTGGCTAGACCTGCAAGCAATCCTAAAAGGATTTCACCTGCGTAGATGTTACCATAAAGACGCAAACCGAGAGTTAAAGTGTTTGCGAATTCTTCGATGATTTTCAGTGGTAATAAGAATGATTTTGGTTGGACGAATGTTTTGAAATAATGTCCTGTACCATGTAATTTAATACCGTAAAATGTTGCAAGCACAGTTACCATTGAAGCTAGAGTCAAAGTGACAACAGGATCTGCGGTCGGTGATTTCCACCATAGATCGCCATGGATGTAAATACCTGAGAATGGGAGACCTAGCATGTTGGCAACAGCGATGAACATAATGAGGGTAATTCCTAATACGTGGAATCGACCACCCGTTTTCCAGTCCATGTTGCTTTTGATAATCCCTTTAACAAAGTCCATTACCCATTCCATGAAGTTTTGCATACCTGTTGGTTTCAACTGGAGATTTCTTGTAGAGATGAACGCGATGATAAATACAATAGTCGCTGTAACTAACAAAGTTAAGATTGTAGCCAAGTTGAATGTAATTGGAATATTTCCTAAATGCAGAGTATACTCCGGTGCTCCATGTTCCATTTTTTGCACTCACCTCACTTTCAAATGGACCTAATTCCTAGTTTTTATTAAACTATATAAGGCCTCAATAAAGAGGAAGATATAAGGTATCATTAACCCAATGACTGAGCTAACAACATTAAAGTAGTTTGGCAACGAGATTGGTATTGCGACTGCAGCGACTGCAGATGCAAAGCGCAAACCTGAACCAAGAGACACTGAACGTTTACCTTCACGATAGGAACGGTCGAACTTGTCCATCCGACGAACTAGGATCCAAAAGTTGTAAGTACCAAAAATCGCACCGATCCCCAACCCAGAAAAAATCGTTGGATATGGTGTAAAGAACCATCCCAATACACAGAGGGCAAGCAAAAAAAATAAAGCTTTTTTCTGCTTATCGAAAATCCGGTGCAAATCCAACATCGTATAATCTCCTGAATCCTATTATTTGCCTCACCATTCAACCATGGTGTAAAATGGAAACATCTTTCATATAAGGGCAAAATTTTTTACCGCTAAGTATTTTTACCCTTATTTGGCTCTTGTATTCAGACTCTTCCACGTTCCCAAAATTCTCATTCCACGTTCCCACCGTATCTGTAGTAGAAACTTGATATTACAAGGGTTTGAGTATCATTTTGTGAAAGAATCCCTTTAGTATTCATACACTTTGTAAGCATACAATAGGGAATTTTTGATGTCAATGCGTTTTAGTGAAAAACTTCACAGCGAAATTATTTTGTCAAAATGTTGACAAATTTACTTATGAAAATCTGTTTTAGAAATTATTGATATTTGTTACAATAATTATTTATATTTTTATACTCAAATAGCTTTTTTTATTGAAATGATTTATTGTTTCTTCTCATGGAAATATGTCAGTAAAGCATCAACGATCCGTCTGGATGCAAAACCGTCTCCGTAAGGATTGGACGCTTTCGCCATTTGGTTGTAAGCCTCTTCATCTTCCAGCAATTCCTTCGCCAAACGGTAAATGTTTTCTTCGTTTGTTCCCGCCAGTTTCAAAGTGCCTGCCGCAATCCCTTCAGGACGCTCCGTTGTATCCCTTAAGACAAGCACAGGTTTTCCAAGTGATGGCGCTTCTTCCTGAACGCCGCCTGAATCTGTCAATATCATGTATGAACGGGCTGCGAAGTTATGGAAATCAAACACTTCCAACGGCTCGATCAAATGGATTCTCGGATCGTTCCCCAAAATTTCATTCGCCACTTCTCTTACAGCCGGATTCAAATGCACCGGATAAACCACTTGCACATCATCGTGTTCCTGAAGCAGGCGTTTGATGGCGCGGAACATGTGACGCATCGGTTCGCCCAAGTTTTCACGACGGTGGGCCGTCAAGAGAATCATGCGGTCGCTTCCGATTTTCTCAAGGATCGGGTGCGTGTAATGTTCCTTCACGGTTGTTTTCAATGCATCGATCGCCGTATTTCCTGTGACAAAAATCGTTTCAGGATTTTTGTTTTCTTTCAGCAGATTTTGTCTGGACTGTTCCGTCGGCGCAAAATGGAGATCCGCCATGACCCCTGTCAGTTGCCGGTTCATTTCTTCCGGATATGGCGAATATTTATTGTGGGTTCTGAGGCCCGCTTCCACGTGCCCAATGGCGATTTGGTTGTAGAATGCGGCAAGGCTTCCGACGAAGGTTGTCGTTGTATCGCCATGAACCAACACGATGTCCGGTTTTGCTTCTTTCATGACTTTGTCCAACCCTTGAAGGGCATTGACTGTGACATCGATCAATGTTTGCCGGTCTTTCATGATATTCAAGTCATAGTCAGGGGTGATTTCGAATGTTTCCAGCACTTGGTCGAGCATTTGGCGATGCTGTGCCGTGACTGTGACGATGGATTCGATTTGGTCCTGGTGCTTTTGCAGTTCCAACACGACCGGCGCCATTTTGATGGCTTCTGGTCTTGTGCCAAATATGGTCATCACTTTGATTTTTTGCAATGGATGATTCTCCCTTCCAAAGGTGCAAACCTGAGTTTGAACCGTTCTTAATCAGTGCGATAAAGGATTCGTTGAACAGTGGAAAACGCCCTTCAAAATGAAGGACGCTTCTATTCATGGTTTGTTGTGTCTTTCAAGAAGGCGGCTGCTTCATTTGATTGAAGCGGCGGCCATTTTTATTTTGTACCGAATAAGCGGTCTCCCGCATCGCCCAAACCAGGAACGATATAGCCGTGCTCGTTCAATTTTTCATCAAGGGCGGCAATGAAAATGTCCACATCCGGATGAGCTTTTTGTAAAGCTTCCACGCCTTCCGGTGCAGCGATCAAGCACATGAATTTAATGTTGGTCGCCCCGCGTTTTTTCAACGCATTGATCGCTTCCACCGCGGATCCCCCTGTCGCAAGCATCGGGTCCACTACGATAAAGTCGCGGTCTTTCACATCTTGCGGAAGTTTTACATAATATTCCACCGGTTTCAACGTTTCAGGATCGCGGTATAAACCGATGTGGCCCACTTTTGCAGCCGGGATCAATTTCAATACGCCGTCAACCATTCCGATTCCCGCACGCAAAATGGGAACAAGAGCGATTTTCTTTCCTGCAAGCACTCTTGTTTTCGCTTTTGTGATCGGTGTTTCAATTTCGATTTCTTCCGTAGGCAGATCGCGTGTGATTTCGAATGCCATCAATGTTGCAACTTCATCAACAAGTTCACGAAATTCTTTTGTGCCGGTATTTTTATCGCGAATATACGTTAACTTATGTTGGATTAATGGATGATCAAATACATATACTCTGCTCATGTAATTCGCTCCTAACTTCTACAAAGATTAAATTTTTGATGTCTATTACGGACTCACAGTGGCATTATTGTTCCACTTTATCCAACCTAGTATAACAAAAAACATTACATTAGAAAACCAATAATCACACCATTAACATAGTTGTCAATTTCTATTGGAAGTTTATGTACATTCCGTGAGGGGTTTTTGTATTTTTTGCAAGTTTCCATATGAATTATTACAGTTTCTGTGCGATAAAGTCCAGCAGTTTGGGTTGGATTTTTTGCAGCGAGACCTTATGGGAAGTGCGCCGTTTTTTTGAAAGGAGATTACGTTGGGACGGGAATGACTCCGTTTTTCTTTAAGGGCCTTCCTTCCCGCCAACCCCAAATTTTATCTCCCCCTCCAACACAACAATCCGCCGTCCGGCAAATGAAACGGCCCAAAAAACCCTTTCTTCCATAAAAAAACCCCGCTCAAACAGCTTGAGCGGGATTTTATAAAATTATTTGCCTACCACTAAATCTTCGTAAATTGGATATTTGTCCGTCAATGCTTTGACGCGGGCAAGGGCTTCTTCTTTCACCGCTTGATCTTCAGGATTTTTCAATACTTTCGCGATGATCAAGCCGACTTCTTTCGCGTCTTCTTCTTTAAAGCCGCGAGTTGTGATGGCAGGTGTTCCGATACGGATACCGGAAGTGACAAATGGTTTTTCTTCATCGAATGGGATGGAGTTTTTGTTTACAGTAATTTTCACTTCATCCAATAATTTTTCCGCCACTTTACCAGTGAGGCCGACAGATTTCACGTTCACAAGCAATAAGTGGTTGTCCGTTCCTCCGGATACGATTTGAAGGCCTTCAGAAATCAAAGTTTCCGCAAGCACTTGGGCATTTTTCTTGATTTGTTTTGCGTATTCTTTGAATTCAGGTTTCAACGCTTCACCGAATGCTACCGCTTTAGCAGCGATGACATGCATTAACGGACCGCCTTGGATTCCAGGGAATACCGCTTTATCGATTTTCTTCGCCAATTCTTCATCATTGGTCAACACTAAACCGCCGCGAGGACCGCGCAATGTTTTGTGTGTTGTCGTTGTTGTGAAATGCGCATATGGCACAGGAGATGGATGTTCACCGGCAGCCACAAGACCGGCGATGTGCGCCATGTCCACCATGAAGTAAGCGCCCACTTCATCAGCGATTTCGCGGAATTTTTTGAAATCAATCACTCTAGGATAAGCGGAAGCGCCTGCAACAATCAATTTTGGTTTATGTTCCAACGCTTTTGCACGGACATCATCATAATCAATGACATTTGTATCTTTTGTTACGCCATATTCAACGAAATTGTATTGGATACCGGAGAAGTTGACCGGCGAACCGTGCGTCAAGTGACCGCCATGGGCCAAATTCATTCCCAGCACAGTGTCACCCGGTTCCAACACGGAGAAATAAACCGCCATGTTCGCTTGGGCGCCAGAGTGCGGTTGCACGTTCGCAAATTTTGCGCCAAACAATTCTTTCGCGCGGTCGCGGGCGATGTCTTCCACTACGTCCACGTATTCGCATCCGCCGTAATAACGTTTGCCAGGATAACCTTCCGCATATTTGTTTGTCAAAACAGATCCTTGCGCTTCCATCACCGCTTCGGAAACGATGTTTTCAGATGCGATCAATTCAATGTTTTCCTGTTGACGTTTCTTTTCATTTAAAATTGCTTCAAGTACAGCCTTGTCTTGGGCTGCCAATTTTTCGTAAGCCATCAAAGTTCCTCCTACTAATTTAATATTTTTTTATAAACATTTCAGGGAAGATCTCCCCAGCCATGTTGTGGGAATCCAACGAATGCTTCCCTAAACGGCAAAAAACGCAGGAAAAATCCCCCATGCTGAACGGCCGGGCATTCATTCAACTAAAATGTCATCCGCCCGAAATTCAGCATGAAGAATATGGATTATTGACTATGTTGAAAGTTGCATAAACATCCATTTGAAAAAATATATATTTTATGACATGTTGCCAAAAACAGCCCAGCTGCTCAATGACATGTCGTTCCATCTTGCAGTTCGTAAACGGCGCGGCTGCCTCCGATGAGTTTTGGACGGGTTTTGGCCGCCGCCACAATCGCTTCACCAATTTGGCGGACAGATGTGCGGACAGGAACGGCTACATCCTTCAAATGCATGCCGATGAACGTTTGGCCAATATCGATGCCGGCATGTGCCCGGACATGTTCAACGACAACGGGATTGTTCATTTTCCGGTATGCGTATGCGGACATGGAACCGCCCGCTTTTTGAACAGGGATGACCGATACCGGTTCAAGCCCATATTTTTCAGCGGCTTCCTGTTCCAATGTCAATGCGCGGTTGATATGTTCGCATCCTTGAAAAACGAGATAAACCCCATGTTGTTTGGCGAATGCATCCAATACCTCATACAACACTTCCGCAATTTCCATGGAACCGGCTGTGCCAATTTTTGAGCCTTTGATTTCCGATGTGGAGCAGCCGACCACAAATAATTGCCCCGGCAACAGTTCCACTTGCTCTTCAAATTCCGAAAGCAATTGCGTGATTTGATTTCGAATGGCTTCAAGAGTCATAGGAAGGATCACCCTTCAAGTTCCGCAATTTTTTTTACGCGGCGTTCATGACGGCCGCCTTCAAAATCCGTGTTCAGCCATGTTTTCACGATTTCCCGCGCAAGTCCAGGACCGATGACTCTTTCCCCCATCGCAAGGACGTTGGAGTCATTATGGCATCTTGTCGCTTTTGCACTAAACACATCGTGGACCAATGCACAGCGGACACCTTTCACTTTATTCGCCGCAATGCACATGCCAATGCCGGTTCCGCAAATTAAAATGCCCCGGTCAAACTTGCCGCTTGCCACACCTTCAGCCACTGGAAGAGCATAGTCCGGATAATCAACGGAATCGTCTGTTTTTGGGCCAAAGTCTTCATATTCAATATTCAACTCATCTAACAGATCCATGATTTCTTTGCGCAAACGATTGCCGCCATGGTCTGATGAAATGGCTACTTTCACATGTTTACCTCCTCAAGCTTCTTGATAACAACAGTGTACCACTAATTATAAAAGATTAACACGGATTTTCACATCTTTTTGAACCGACTTTTTATTAAAATACGAATGTTTTTTCTAAATTTCATAAAAAACGTTCATTTTTCAATGGATGGATGAATATTTTTTTTGTTTTCAAACAGAATTATTCGGAATTTTTTCCGCCGGATAAAACTTATTCCCCACCAACGGATGAAACGTGGTGCGCCGTTCCTACCCTTTCTGTTTTAAGTCCTATTTTTAATCTATTAATCTTTTTTTTTCTGTTTCATTTAAGCTACTTAATGGTATATAATAAATGTAACTTCCAGTTTTTTATATTTTAATAGGAAGAAAGTTTAATGAACAAAGGAGGATGGAAAAGGATGAAGAAAAGAAATTTTTTGGCAGGGGTGTTGTTTGCGGCACTGCTTGTAACGGGGTGTAGCGAAGACGATTCTTCAAAAGAGCCGGAAAAAACTGAAACATCGGAACCGCCAATTGTCGTTTTAGGTGACACCATCAATTCCCACCTGCAAGCGGATGCCGTATGTGTAGTGGACAGCCGATTTGAACGGGGCCACACAATCGTGTTCCGCGCCAATGTGTTGGATCAAGCGACCAATAAAACCGTTGAAGATGCAAAGGTGAAAGTGGTTTTGGCCACTGGGGACGAGTATGAAATGAAGCTTGGGCCGCACGGGGAAGAAGGAACGTTGCTTTATACCGTGAGCTGGACAATTCCGGACGATTTCCCTACCGGAACATTGGATTATCAGATTGTGGCGGAAGTGGATGGCAAAGAGTATACTTACCAACCATTTGATGTTTCTTTATCGAAGTTGACAATTCTTGAAAAAGGCGAAGAAGCGAAATTAACGCAAGCCGCACAAGAAAAGGCGGCGGAAGAGTCGGCATCTTCTGAAGGCGAGGAAACTGCTTCATGATGAATCGCCTTCGACTCATGACCTTCCTACTTTTTGTCGCAATCATCATGGCAGGATGCACAGAAGCCGGACAAGAATCCGAAAAATCGGATGACAACAAGGCAAATGCCGCAGAAAATTCAGAAGAAGCAAAAGAAATGAATCTCATCGGAAATATTTCGCTGAGCAAAAGCAGCGGACGCATTGGCGATGAAGTGACTCTCACCGTCGACTCCTTAAAACCGGATAAACCGTTAAAAGCCGTTTGGGTCGACATGGTTGGCACTTTCCAAATTGAAGATAACTACTCTTTCATCGGATCGGCTTATGAACCGGTGGAAAAAGTGGTTGCGGAAGGCAAGGCGGATGCGGATGGAAAATGGGAAGGAACCTTTTCCATTCCGGATGGTTTCGGAGATGACCACGATATCCTGATCTATCAGGACGATGAAGTGGTCGCAAAAGCCAACTTCTTCGTCGAAACCGTATTCACCATGAGTCCGGCATCCGGCCCTCCCGGAACGGAAGTCACCATCAAGGGTGAAGGCTTGAGCTGGAAAATGTTCGGCAGTTTGTGGCACGTGAACTGGGATAATAAATATACCGGCATGATTACAGCGGTCACAACAAACGGCAAAGCGGAAGCCGTATTCCGGGCAGCCGGAAAGAAAGGCCTTCACAGCATCACGGTGGAAAGCGGCGCCAGCGGATTTCCATATTTAAGCCGGAGCAGTTCCGCCATCAACTATATCAGCACCCATTATTTCACATTCGAAATTACTTCCGATGAGCCGGTCACAACCGAATCTTATGTGGAAGAGGCGCCAAAAGCGGCGGAAGGCGGCATCAAGATGTCAGAACCGAAAAACAAAGAGGGTGTAACAGTCACACTCGATCGGTCTGAAGGCACTGTCGGTGAAAAGGTCGTTTTGACAGCTTCAGGACTTCCGAAAAACGAGAAAGTGGCATTTGACTGGCATACGATGGTCGGAACGCGCGTCACAGCGGAAGGATATGGCCCGGAAATATTCGATTTGGGCGAAGCAAAAACGGATGATAAAGGAAACTTGAAATATGAGTTTGCGGTACCGGATGATTTGGGCGGGCTGCCTCACTTGATCGATGTCAAAGTGGGCGATGAAGTGTACGGTCAAACGTATTTAAGAATTTTGCCATCGATTGCGTCCATCTCCCCATCATCAGGACCGGTTGGCACGGAATTCGTGATCACAATCAAAGGTTCCGGTTGGACGGAATTCGATAATGCCTTGGCCGTTTTATACAACAACAGTTACGTTGGATATATTTGCGGTTTCAACACCCAAGGGACGGTCACATTGAAGCTGGTGGCAACGGGCGAACCGGGCTACCAATTCATCGATATCTACCCTTCCATCTATAAAGGTCAGCAGATTCAACCGAACTATTATTTAAGGCCGATGTTGACGTACCGGGATGATCACCCTGGCACAGGCATTCCTGCCATCCGTGCAATGTTTAAAATTACTGAATAATACAAGGGCGATTGCACCAGGGATTCCAAAAACGACCCGCTGCTCAACTATCCCAACCCATCGCAGTACAGACCAGGCATTTGGTTTGTACTGCGATTTTTTTTGGCGCAATTTCTTCAGCCTCGTGAGGGTGAGCCTATTTTTTGGATAAAAGCGCACGGGAGAATAAAGGGCGCTTCTTGGCCGATCATCGCCCAAATCGCCGGAATCATCGCCTCTCCGGAAAGAATCATCGCCAACCTATCAAACATATTCGCCACAATCACCAAAATAATAGCCAATCGAAAAAATTATGCCTGCCGTAGAAGGGATCATCGCCCATACGAAAAAAATAATCACCAAACCCTCAAATCCTGCAATCCCCCCACTCCCATAAAAAACTCGAACGGCGAAAGATGCCGTTCGAGAGGAATGTATGTATCTTCATTTTAATGTCAATAAATACTCGGCCACTTCTTCTTCCATGCCGTTTGCAGTTCCAGGCGGCATGGTTTTCCGGCCTTTGATCAATAGTTCGATGATTTCTTCTTTGGATAGTGAGAGATTATGTAAATTTGGTCCAAGATCTCCTGTTAAATCGATACCATGACAGCCTGTGCAGCTGGATTTGACGACTTTCTCCCCTTCCGCCGCCAAAGCTTCATTCACCTTTTCTTCCTGGGTTTCTTTCTTTACTGCCGCTTCGTCGGTATCACCGCTGCATGCACCAAGCCCCATGATGAGCCCGACAGTGAATACGGATGTAATGACCCCTTTGAACTTTCTCATCCTTCATCCCCCTTAAAAACAGGAACCCTTTGATAAGTATTAGTATGTATTAGTTTGAACGATCGAATTGTTGAATGAATTTGTATAATTGCTCGGATTGTCGTTTCAATTCTTCTGAGAGTTTTTCCACTTGTTCCAAGCTTGCCGCTTGTTCATCCGTTGAACCTTTCACTTCCGTTGCGCCAGCCGATGTTTCTTCCGCAATCGCCGCAACTTCCTGGGACTGATGGGCAGTCGTTTCGATATTCACCATCTGCTTTTCAATCAACCGGGAAATTTGAATCACTGTATCTGCCATGCCGCGGACTTTGCTTGCCATTTGCTCGACAATCACTGTCGCTTCCGAAATTTTGGCGGATTCACTTTTCGCAAAAGTCACTTGTTCGTTCATTTGATTTACAACGATAACCACATTTTCTTGCATCGTTTTGATCAAGTCGGTGATTCCTTGCACCGCCTTCGCGCTTTCATCCGCCAGATTGCGCACTTCTTCAGCCACCACCGCAAAGCCTTTTCCATGTTCCCCTGCTCTTGCGGCTTCAATGGAGGCATTCAATGCGAGCAAGTTGGTCTGCGCGGCAATATCCCCGACCAGACTGATGATATTTCCGATTTGCTCGGCATTTTTCTCCAACTGATGAATGCTTTCAAGGGCTTGTTCGTTTCCGTATGTAATTTTTTGAATGCTCTCAATCAAATTGTTGAACGCGCTGGAGGTCACTTTCAAGTTTTCCAGCATTTGCAATGATTCTTCTTTTGAATTCAAAGCCTTCGCATTGACTTCCGTAGCCAGTTGGCGCACATCTTCAATCGCTTCAACAGTTTCTGTCACCGCAATGGCAGATGCTTCCGCCCCCGATGAAATTTGCCCAACCGTATCGGCAATGATCTCCGCTTTTCTTGTGGCTCTTGAAGTCTGCTCGGACAATTCAATGATTGTTTCATTCGTTTTTTGGAAGTTGATATCAATACTTTCCACCATTTGGCGCAAGTTTTGGAGCATCAATTGGAAAGCTTCCGCCACCGAACGGATTTCGTCATGGGTTTTTGGCATTTCCACATCTTGCCCAATCTTTCCTTCCGCCACCCTTGTTGCGGTTTTCTCCAGGTTTTCCAACGGTTTCGTCAACACAACGCTGAAGATTCCCGCCAGTATGCATGACCATGTGATCCCCAATAAGTATGTAATAATTTCAAAGAGCAATTCATTCGGAATGAATTGAGAGAAAAAATAAGGATGCAAAAAGCGAATAAAAACGAAGCTTGTG
Organism: Ureibacillus sp. FSL W7-1570; assembly: GCF_038593265.1. Classification (GTDB taxonomy): domain Bacteria; phylum Bacillota; class Bacilli; order Bacillales_A; family Planococcaceae; genus Ureibacillus; species Ureibacillus suwonensis. Next base: position 2,935,559 of record NZ_CP151979.1, on the reverse strand, counting down.
GAATATGTAATGACCGCCAAAATGCCGACAAACAGCACAAGCTTCTTGCGGATACTAAACATTTTCTTCATCCTGTTGATCACCTCCAGTGATTTTCTTGACTAATTCATCAATCAGTCTGTTCAATTCTTCATATGTGTTTTTATATGTGTTCAAATCGCCGCCATAGGGGTCAGATACATCTAAAGAACTATACGGTGTAACATATTCTTTAAGCGTATACGTTTTTCCTTTTGCTTTTTCATAAAATTGCATAATCATATCGCGATGGGCTGTGGTCATGGTCAAAATCAGATCCGCCCATTCGATATCCTCTTCATTGACTTGTCTTGTGGTATGCTGGAAATCGATATTTTCCTGCTCCAAAACGGTTTTTGAATGTTCCGACATTTTTCCCCCTTCCAACGCAAAAATTCCTGCTGACTTAACATTGATGCCTTCTATATTTTTGTGTTTCAAAATCGCTTCAGCCATTGGACTTCTGCATGTGTTTCCTGTGCAAACAAAATAAATGTTCATGGTACCCTCTCACTCTTTCTTATTACTGTTCCCATAATGTATATACACTTATTGTAATTAAAGATATGCCCGCAATCCATTTAAATGGTGTACTTTTTATTGAAATGCCGGCTTTTGCTGCATATAAAGCGATATATGATAGGATAAAAGTCCATATTCCTGCACTTGCTATAAAATAATATTTTTGTAAGTTAAGCATACCAAAAGAAATACTCACTGAAAAGGTGTCTAAACTGGCTGTAATCGCCAATAATCCAATGGGGATGGAGAAATGGGCATTCTTTGATGATAAAATAATTTGCAGCCCGATAAAAAATAAAAGAGCGCTCGATACAATATTCGACCATTGCATTAAAATTTGAAGCATCCAATTGCCTAATGTGAAACCGATGATTGGAAAAAGCATATGAAGGATGGCTGTCCACATGGAGAGCAAAAAGCGGCTTTTTACATCCGAAATCAATAAATAGAGTGCGACCACATCCAATGAGACGATAAGTCCAGAAAAAATTTCCTTCAAGTCATTTCCTCTTTTCTTTATGAAACTGTCAGGCACTCTATCATATGATTTTCGGCACAGGAATATTATGGAGGGGGATAAGCAACCATCATTTTAAATGCCGAACACTTATTATGTGCCCGGCACCTCCATATATTTCCCCCCTGCCGCTTTGTACAGCCGGTTCATGATGGCTGCGCCGACGCCTTCTGTTGAAGTGGTGGTCGCCAAAATGATGGTCGCATCGGTTTTATCGCATGCGCGGAGTGAATCATAAAGTTTGGCAGCCATTTGCTGTTGATCTTCCTCCTCGCCAAAAGGGAAAAAATAATCCGCGGAAGTTTTCGCACAATGGGACGGCGCGAGAAGGGCCACTTTATGCCCTTTTTTCTTCAGCTCCTCAATGGCTTGTTCAATTTTTTTGCAGTCGTTTTCTATCAAATAGACAGGCGCTTCCGGTGCATAATGGGTATATTTCATCCCAGGGGCTTTCGGTGCGGATTCCAGTTGCTGCTCTTTCGGAGTCGGTTCTATCACTTCCCCGATTTCCGCTTCCAGCATTTCCTTTGTGACACCGCCCGGACGCAAAATCACCGGGGGATTCACCGTCACATCCAATACGGTGGATTCAATGCCAATCCCCGTCGTACCGCCATCCAAAATTAAAGGAATACGGCCCTGCAAGTCTTCATATACGTGCTCAGCCTTTGTCGGACTTGGCTTTCCGCTGCGGTTGGCACTGGGAGCCGCCAGTGGTTTTTTCAAAGTTCTGAGGAGTCCGAGGGCCACTTCATGATCGGGCATGCGAATCCCGACCGTGGATAAACCCGCTGTCACGTTCTTTGCAAGCACGCCCGGTTTCGCTTTCAGTATGAGCGTCAACGGGCCTGGCCAAAAGCGTTCCATCAATTTCTTCGCCTTTTCCGGAATTTCTTCCACATACGCCGAAACTTCTTCAATCGTTCCAATATGTACAATAAGGGGATTATCGGAAGGACGTCCTTTCGCTTCAAAAATTTTCTTCACAGCCTCTTCATTGGTTGCCACCGCCCCAAGACCATATACCGTTTCAGTCGGAAAGGCAACCACTTCCCCCTGATTCAATAAATCCACAGCTTGTGAATAAATATTTTCTTTATCCACTTCTTTATCCACAATAAGTTGGACTGTTTCCATGTATGTCATCTCCTGAAAAAACTGAATTTCTGAAATTTTATCCACATTTTGTGGATAATTTTGTGTAAAATGTGTATAACTTTTCTGAAAATAGTGGAAAACTTGTCGAAATTTCTCGAATGGGTACCCATTGCTGTGAATAACCTTCCAGCGGTGATCATATTTCGCCTCGTCAATGCTTTTATGCAAACCATTTCTTCAGCCATTCCCAAACAAGGAACCGGACCTCTTTTTCCTCTTCTTTTTCCGCCTCTTCTTTTTCCTGGTCGCTCGGACGTTCGCACAAATTGGAGAAAATGCTGCACCAGAAGTTGTCCCCACGGCCTGCGCCAATCGTCAGCACCAGCGAATCATAATAGGCTTGTGGATAAAATGCATGTCCATCCCATTTGGGTGGTATTAAATGTTCGCCCCTGTTGATTTTCACATCCACCTCTGAATAATGTTGCCCAATATAAGTGGCCAACTTCGCGAAAGCTTCATCATTATCCAATTGATGCATTTCATTGTACTGGATTTCTGAGAAAATCGGCTCGAGGCTTGCGACCATTTCATTTTTCAACGCCTGATCCGCCTTTGTGTTGCTGTTGGCAATCACGCGGATTTTCAATGAATCATCTATCATATTTTCACGAGCTTCATAGAATTGATCCACCAAATCCGGAACCATTAATAGAAAACAATAGACCGCAAGACTTGACGCAATCAATTTTAATATGCTGATGATCGGATGAATTCGGTCATTATCTTTTCTGATAATCTCGTAATCATTTAACATTGTATTTTCCCTCCCTGCCATCATCATGGACAGGGAGGAAGATTTTTATACTTCGATTATACAAAAAACAAATCTATTTTTTCCGTTAATATCTTTGACAATTTCGATTTCGGCTTGTGGAAAACTTGCTTGGAAGAGTTTTGCCACCGCTTCCCCTTGCTGGTATCCGATTTCAACACCAATCAAGGCCGGTTGATTTAATAGATTGGGCAAAGATTCCGCCAATCTTCTGTAACATTGCAACCCGTCTTCTTCCGCAAAGAGGGCGAGATGGGGTTCATGTTCCAACACCACATCCGACATTTCTTCCCGTTCATGATAGGCGATGTATGGAGGATTGGATAAAATGACATCCCATTTTTCTCCTGCGATCGGCTCCGTCAAATCACCGAGGCGGAAATCGATATCCGCCTGCAAATGTGCCGCGTTCCGTTTGGCCGTTTCAAGGGCCGCCTCCGAAATATCCGTTGCCGTGACTTTGGCATGGGGCCATTCCAGTTTCATCGTAATCGCGATGATGCCGCTGCCTGTGCCGATGTCCGCAAGTTTCAGCTCCACGTTTTCCCCGAACAGTTTTTTCATCCTAGTGATGGCGCCAACGATCAATTCTTCCGTTTCCGGCCGCGGAATGAGGACGGATTCATCCACATGAAAAGTTCTTCCATAAAATTCTTCCGTTCCGGTGATATATTGAACGGGTTTTCCTTTTGCGTGCTGTTCCACCATTTCCCGAAATTCATTCCATTTTTGCTCCGGCATTTCTTCATGAATGCGCATGGTGATGCCTGTGTAGTCCGTTCCGTAAAGGTGCTGCATCAAAATTCTTCCCGCATTGGCGTCACGGCCATGTTCCGTTAAAAAAGAAGAAGCCCAATGGAGGGCCTCAAAGACAGTATTATGCTTCTTCATTTAATCTCGCCAATTTGGAAGCTTGATCTTCCATGATGAGCGCGTCAATGATTTCATCAAGCTTCCCTTCCATGATTTGGTCCAGTTTTTGAATCGTTAAGCCGATTCGATGGTCAGTGACGCGGTTTTGCGGATAGTTGTAAGTGCGGATGCGCTCGGAACGGTCCCCTGTACCAACGGCGGATTTTCTTGCTGCATCCAATTCTTTTTGTTTTTCCCGGTTGTAGAAGTCCGCCACACGGGCACGAAGGACTCTCATGGCTTTTTCGCGGTTTTTGATTTGGGAGCGTTCATCCTGCATGGATACGACAATCCCTGTTGGAATGTGGGTCATGCGGACAGCCGACATCGTTGTATTGACGTGTTGCCCACCTGCTCCGGATGCGGCGAATGTATCAACGCGGATATCTTTTTCATTGATCTCGATTTCCACATCTTCCACTTCCGGCAGAACGGCCACCGTCGCAGTGGATGTGTGGATGCGCCCTTGGGATTCCGTTTGCGGCACCCGTTGCACGCGGTGGGCACCGTTTTCGAATTTGAATTTGGAATAGGCGCCATTTCCGTTGATCATGAAGATGATTTCTTTATATCCACCGCTTGAGCTTGGGGAAGCTTCCAACACTTCCACTTTCCAGCCTTGGGATTCGGCATAACGCGTGTACATGCGGAAAAGATCTCCGGCGAAGATGTTTGCTTCATCCCCTCCCGCAGCTCCGCGAATTTCCATGATGACGTTTTTGTCATCGTTCGGGTCTTTCGGAAGAAGAAGGATTTTTAATCGTTGTTCCAGCTCTTGGATTTTATTTTTCAATGTATTGAATTCTTCTTTGACCAGTTCATGCATTTCCGGATCGAGCTTTTCTTCCAGCATTTGTTTGGCATCTTCAAGCTCTTCTTTAGTTTTTTTGTATTCCCGATAGACTTCCACTGTTTCCTGGATATCCGCCTGTTCTTTTGAATATTGGCGGAGCTTTTTTGCATCGTTTACGACCTCGGGATCGCTGAGCAATTCGTTTAAACGTTCGTAGCGATCTTCTACTGCTTGCAGTTTATCAAACATGTAGTTCACCTCGTTTGTAGTTCGATTAATATGAAAAGGCCTTCGCTTCGTAATTTCTTTGACTTTATTAGTATAAAGAAAATGCATAGGTTGTGCTACTGGTTGATTAAGTTTCGGCTTGGGCCAAAGTTGCCTCTGTATTGGGCGGATACATTCTCATTTAGTGCGGATATAGCCACATTTAGTTCGTTTGGTTCTACTTTTGGTGCGGATGCGGCCTCATTTGGTGCGTTTGTTTCCTCGTTTCGTGCGGATGCCGCCTCATTTGGTGCGTTTGTTTCCCCGTTTCGTGCGGATGCCGCCATATTTAGTGTGTTTACTTACCCGTTTGGTGCGGATATGGCCTCATTTAGTGTGTTTACTTCCTCATTTGGTGTAGATCCCGCCTCATTTTATAATCTTCAAGCACTCACAACGGCGGATTCGCATGACATTTACGGCAAACGGGATAATATGTATCGTTTCCGCCAATTTGGATTTGTTCGCCGGTATAAACCGGTTTGCCATTTTCATCAATCCGCAAGTTCATCGTCGCTTTTTTATGGCAGAACCAGCAGATCGTTTTCATTTCCTCGATTTTATCCGAATAAAGGAGCATGTATTTGCTGCCTTCAAACAATTCGTTGCGAAAGTCGTTTTTTAATCCGAAGCCCATTACCGGGATGTCCAATACGTCCACAATTTTTGTCAATTGGAGCACATGATGTTTCTTCAAAAATTGCACTTCATCCACAAGGACACAATACAATTTTTCAGGATAATTTTTCACGATTTCAAACATGTCGGTATCATCAAAAACGGGGATGGCTTTTCGTCGCATGCCGATGCGGCTTGACACGTATCCAACTTCATCCCGATTGTCGATGCCGGAAGTGAACATTAGCACCGGCTTGTCCTGTTCTTCATAATTATGTGCAACTTTCAAAATTTCAAAGGATTTTCCGCTGTTCATTGCCCCGTATTTAAAAAATAATTGAGCCATCGTTCTCCCTCTTTTTTATCCCAGATGTTTTGAAGATAATGGAAATCTCTATTTGACTTAAAAAAATGCCTGCCAGATTTTTTGGCAGGCATTTTAAACTTCTTATTTGAGACCGTATTTTTTGTTGAAACGATCCACACGACCAGCAGCAGTCGCGAATTTTTGACGTCCAGTGTAGAATGGGTGACATTCGTTGCAAACCTCAACGCGAATGTCTTTTTTCACTGAACCAGTTTGGAATGTGTTACCGCAAGAGCATGTAACTGTTGCAGTGTGGTATTCTGGATGAATTCCTTGTTTCATATTCGTTTACCTCCCGCCCTGAACCATTTTTTCTGGAACAGAGTTATTTAATCGTACTGTGCCTTACATAACCCGAATATGCCAGTTACATATGCACACGTCACATACTGAATCATCATAACATACAATTTTTAAACATTCAAGTTAAAGTATAATGCAAATCAAATCATAAATCAAATCATTGAACCGTTAAAGCAACCCTTTGCCTTTCACTTTTTTCATTTCTTCATTTAAAATCTCGAAAAATTCTTCGTTGGATTCCGTTGAGCGGAGTTTTTTCAAGAAACGTTCCGTAAAGTCCGGCGCGTCGGTGAAAGTTTTCCGGATCGCCCAAAGCTTATCCAATTGTTCTTGCGGAATGAGCAGTTCTTCTTTGCGCGTGCCGGATCGGCGAATATCCAATGCCGGGAAGATGCGGCGTTCTGCCAGGTTGCGGTCCAAATGCAATTCCATATTCCCCGTCCCTTTGAACTCTTCATAAATGACCTCATCCATTCGGGAACCGGTATCGATTAGCGCTGTGGCCAAAATCGTCAAACTGCCGCCCTCTTCAATGTTACGGGCGGAACCGAAGAACCGTTTTGGACGGTGGAACGCTGCCGGGTCAATCCCGCCGGATAACGTTCTTCCGCTTGGCGGAATCACCAGGTTATAAGCCCGGGCAAGTCTTGTAATGGAGTCCATCAAAATGATGACATCCCGTTTATGCTCCACAAGGCGGCGGGCACGTTCCAATACCAATTCGGCCACCTTCACGTGATTTTCCGGCACTTCATCGAATGTCGAACTTACCACATCCGCTTTCACGGAACGTTCAATGTCCGTCACTTCTTCCGGACGTTCGTCAATCAACAGCACAATGAGTTCCGCCTGCGGATGGTTGGTTGTGATGGCGTTGGCAATTTCTTTTAATAACGTCGTTTTACCCGCTTTTGGCGGCGCCACAATTAAACCGCGTTGTCCAAATCCAATCGGTGCCACCAAATCTATGATTCTTGTCGATAACTTATCAGGTGTCGTCTCAAGCTTGATTTGTCGATTCGGATAGAGTGGAGTTAAAGCTGGGAAGTGAACGCGTTCTTTTGCGATTTCCGGATCTTCTCCGTTGACTGCGTCGACTTGAAGCAATCCGTAATATCGTTCATTTTCTTTAGGCGGGCGTACTTTACCGGAAACTTTATCACCATTTCGAAGGTCAAAACGGCGAATTTGTGAAGCAGAGATGTAAATGTCTTCTTTGGAAGGCGAATAGTTGATCGGTCGAAGGAATCCGAATCCTTCCGAATTGACGATTTCCAGTATCCCTTCCATAAAGAAGTACCCTTCCAATTCTGAACGGGATTTCAGTATGGCAAAGATCAATTCTTTCTTTGTTAATTTACTGTAATAGGAAATCTTATACTCTCGTGCGAGATTATATAACTCCTTCAGTGTCATGTTTTCTAATTGAGCAATCGTGAGAGACATAGCATTACTCCAGTCTTTTTATTATTTTGTCTATACGTTTTGGAAAATGATTGGTTGGAATGATTTGAAGGGTGAAAGAGATGCCTGACATATATTTAATATACTATCAGACATCTCCGGATGAGAAGCATTATTCTTTTACGTAATTCGGTTTTTTAATCATATTGTGGCGGCCTTCAATGAAGCGGACTGTGCCGGTTTTGGCACGCATGACAAGAGAGTTTGTCAGGCAGTATTCTCCTTTGTATTGAACACCTTTTAACAACTCGCTGTCCGTTACTGCTGTTGCAGCAAAAATCGCATCGTCCCCTTTGACGAGGTCATCTAAATACAATACTTTCGAAACATCGAGACCCATGCTGATGCAGCGTTTCAATTCTTCGTCGTTTTGAGGGACAAGTCTTCCTTGGAAATCTCCACCCAAACATTTCAATGCGGCAGCGGCAAGGACGCCTTCCGGAGCTCCACCGGTACCGAACATGATGTCGATTCCCGTTTCATCGAATGCTGTGCTGATGGCGGCACTCACATCTCCATCCTGGATGAATTTGATGCGGGCCCCGGCAGCACGAATTTCGTCAATGATATGTTGGTGGCGTGGCCGGTCAAGGATGATGGCCACAACGTCCGAAACGGATTTATTTTTTGCTTCCGCCACCGCTTTCAAATTTTCAGTGACGGAGGCGTTGATATCAATTTTCCCTTTGCTTTCAGGACCAACCGCAATTTTTTCCATGTACATATCCGGTGCATGCAATAAATTTCCGCGGTCTGCGATGGCAACTACCGTAATGGCCCCATTGCCGCCTTTTGCGACAATGTTTGTTCCTTCCAGCGGGTCGACGGCGATATCCACTTCAGGACCGCCGTTGCGAAGGCCCAGTTCCTCGCCAATATACAACATTGGCGCCTCATCCATTTCACCTTCGCCGATTACCACTCTACCGTGCATTGGGATTGTATCAAATAAAGCTCTCATGGCTGAAGTCGCTGCTTGGTCGGCTTCGTTTTTCAAACCGCGTCCCATCCATTTGGCGGATGCAATTGCCGCTGCTTCTGTGACGCGTACGATTTCCATTGTTAAACTACGTTCCATTATAACTGGTTCCTCCTACTACAATAACCGTGACTTTCGTTTCCAAATGCTATTGTATCATATAATTCGATTTTACTCAGCTCTTTCCACCGTACTTACGGTGATCGATTCTTTGCGTATATCCGCTCCGAGACTGCGCAATTTTTCTACAAAGTGGCTGTAGCCTCTTTCAATATGATAAATATCGTGAATTTCCGTTTCCCCTTCAGCCAAAAGACCTGCCAGCACCAATGCGGCACCTGCCCGAAGATCGGTTGCCGTCACTTTGGAGCCATGCAATTTTGTAGGCCCTTGAATGATGGCCGTATTGCCTTCCACTCTTGCATTGGCATTCATGCGTCTTAATTCGTCAATATGTTTAAAGCGAGATGTATAGATGGTTTCCGTAATTTTTGAGGCACCAATGGCTTGTGTCATCAATACGGAGAGGGGTTGTTGAACATCAGTGGGGAACCCTGGATAAACAAGGGTTTTCACGTCAACCGCTTGCAAAAGGTCCGTTTTCGGAATGAAGATGCTCTCTTCGCCTTCTTCCACTTTGACGCCCATTTCACGCAATTTTGCAGTGACAGCTTCCAAATGGAGCGGGATGATGTTGTCAATCGTCACGCCATCTCCCAAAGCCGCTGCGTAAATCATAAAAGTGGCCGCTTCGATTCGGTCCGGGATGATCACATGATTCGTTCCATGAAGTTCGTCGACCCCTTCGATCCGGATGACGCTTGTTCCGGCCCCTTTAATGTTCGCCCCCATGTTTGTAAGCAGTGTGGCAACGTCGATGATTTCCGGTTCTTTCGCGGCGTTTTCGATGATGGTTCTCCCTTTGGCGCGAACAGCCGCAAGCATAATGTTGATTGTTGCCCCCACGCTTGCAACATCCAGATAGATTTTGGCACCGGTCAATTCTTCCGCTCTCAAATAAATAGCGCCGTGCTCATTGGTCACTTTCGCCCCTAAAGCTTCAAAGCCTTTGATATGCTGGTCGATTGGGCGCGGTCCCAGGAAACATCCGCCCGGAAGTCCAATGACCGCCCTTTTGAACCGTCCAAGCATTGCACCCATGAGGTAATAGGAGGCACGAAGTTTTTTCACATTGCCGTTTGGTAATGGAATCGGCGTCATATTTGTGGGATCGATCGTCATTTGTCCATTTTGGAAAACGACTTCTCCGCCTATTTCCTCCAGTAATGCTTTCAACGTAAAAGCGTCCGAAATTTCGGGGATCCCGCCGATCGTCACCGGCGAGTTGGCAAGGATGGATGCGGGTATTAACGCAACGGCACTATTTTTAGCTCCACTGACTTTAACTGTTCCTTTTAATCGATTTCCGCCAATAATTTTATAAACATCCATACGCGTTCTCCCTCGTGATTGGAAAGTTTCCTTTATTATGGTCTTTTTTCCACTTAAATACGCATTAGAAAAACAAATTCATTAACTATAGTTTATTTCTGTCCCGCAAAAGTTGATAGCAATTTCATCTTATCTTTATTCTTTTCTGTTCTTTCGGGAAACTAAACAAGGTACCTGTATTTTTATTGTTGATTGCGTTTTTCCCAGTCGGCCAAAAATGTTTCGATTCCTTTGTCTGTCAATGGGTGGTTGAACATTTGCTTGAGCACTTTAAACGGAACTGTGGCAATGTCCGCACCCGCCAATGCGACATCGATGACATGCTGCGGATGACGGATGGATGCCGCAATGATTTCAGTTTCAATTTGATGGATGTCAAAGATTTCCGCAATTTGCGCAATCAATTCCACACCGTTTTGTCCGATGTCATCCAACCTTCCAACGAAAGGAGAAACGTACGTAGCGCCTGCACGGGCTGCCAAAAGCGCCTGGTTTGCGCTGAAAATTAATGTGACATTGGTTTTGATCCCTTTTTCAGAGAAATATTTGCAAGCTTTTAATCCTTCCGGCGTCATTGGCAGTTTGATTGTGATATTTGGTGCGATTTTTTCCAATTCAAGCCCTTCCTTGATCATTCCTTCCGCATCCAATGAAATGACTTCTCCGCTGACGGATCCATCGACAAGTTCCGCAATTTCGCGAAGACGATCATGGAAGGAAATCCCTTCTTCTTTTGCCACCAATGAAGGATTCGTCGTCACGCCTGAAAGAATCCCCCATGAGTATGCTTCTTTGATTTCATCGAAGTTCGCTGTATCGATAAAAAATTTCATATTAGCACTCCCCTGTTTCATTAAAAATGAAGAGAAGGTCGCCATCCGACACTTCTCCTTGTACCGTTTTCGAAGTGAACTTTTTTATTGTTAAAGTCTATACTAGACACTTCTTGGTAAAAAATAAACAATCATTTCGAACTATTTTTATGCCATCATTCGAAATCTTTTTTGCTGTCGTGGTACTGTTAAAAGGAAGCATATTATTTTCGTTTGACTTGGAAGCGCAAAATTTTTCGGATACCGATTATTCAAACGCTTTATTGGAGCTTCCGAATTCGCGGATTTTGCCGATCACTGTTTCTTTGATGGCTTCGCGGGCAGGTCCCAAGTATTTGCGTGGGTCGTAAAGTTTCGGATCTTTTTCAAGAATTTCACGAACCACTTTTGTTGCGGCAATTTGGTTTTCTGTGTTTACGTTGATTTTGGCTGTTCCTAATGAAATGGCGCGTTGAATGTCTTTTGTTGGGATACCTGTTCCGCCGTGAAGAACAAGTGGAAGGTTTGTCAAGTTAGAGATTTCTTCCATTTCTTTGAAGCCTAGTTTTGGTTCCCCTTTGTATGGTCCGTGTACAGATCCTAATGCCGGAGCCAAGCAGTCAATGCCAGTGAGTTCAGTAAGTTGTTTACATTCTTGCGGATCCGCGTAAATGATACCGCTGCCCACCACATCGTCCTCTTGTCCGCCTACCGTACCAAGTTCCGCTTCGACAGAAACGCCTTTCGCATGGGCATATTCAACAACTTTTTTTGTAATTTCTACGTTTTCTTCAAATGGTTTGTGGGATGCATCGATCATGACGGAAGTGAAACCTGCGTCAACAGCTTCTTTACATTTTTCGAAGCTGGAACCGTGGTCTAAGTGGATGGCAACAGGAACCGTAATGTTGTAGCTTTCCATTAAGCCTTTCACCATGTGGACAACAGCGATGAAACCGCCCATATATTTTCCAGCGCCTTCGGAAACGCCAAGAATGACAGGAGATTTTTCTTCTTCAGCCGCTTGCAAAATGGCTTGAGTAAATTCTAGGTTGTTAATATTAAATTGACCAACCGCATATTTTCCTTCTTTCGCTTTAATCAACATTTCTTTCATTGATACTAATGGCATTATACAAATCCTCCTCAGGATGGTTAATTTAATAACTTTTTCCGTAATAATAGTACCAAATTCAAGATATGCCCACAAGTATGGAGAGAATGTTGGCTTCCCGGTTATCCGGAATTGGCGGATGCAGCCGTTTTTGCATGATTGGACACTTTTTTATGGATAGGAACGGTGTATTCTTGGGGATTAAAAGGATGAATACGGCCGCTTCCTGGGAGGATGCAACTCCTTCTAGCGTGGATGAGGCTTCTGCTTGCGCGGATGAACTTTCTGATTGCTCGGATGGCTTTTCCTCTTGAGCGGATGAAAATTCCTCTTGCTCGGATGACACTCTCGCTTGCTCGGATGTCTCCTCTCTTGCTCGGATAACACTCTCTCTTGCCCGGATGACTTTTCCTCTTGAGCGGATGAAAATTCCTCTTGCTCGGATATGACTCCCGTTTGCTCGGATGACGCCCTCTCTTGCTCGGATAAACTCTCTCTTGCTCGGATACGACCCCCGTTTGCTCGGATGGCACTCCTCCTTGCCTGGATGACGCCCTCGCTTGATTGGATTACTCCTCCACTTGCACAGATTACCACCACTCTTGCACAAATAGCACTCCACTAACTAGAAGACCATCCCTCTTGCCCAAAAGAACTTGCCTTTTAAAGCGGCCACATCAAAAAAAATGACCGCCCCATCTAAATTGGAACGGTATTTTATTCAGATAAAACTTTCCCTTTTTGCAAAGCATTGATGACGGCATCTTTTAACTCAAACACATTAAAAGGTTTCGTAAAATAAGAATCTGCTTTATATCCATTTTCTCCATCCAACATCTCCGCATCTTCGTAGGCCGTCATGATAAACACCGGCATATCAGGATATAGCGCTTTCATTTCACCCAATATCACACTTCCGTCCATCCCCGGCAAATTCATATCAAGCAGTACACAATCCATTTTCTGTTCTTCCAATATTTGAAGCGCTTCCCGTCCGTTCGCTGCCAGAAAAGTTTCCATTCCCTCCTTCGTGAAGATTTCATCAAGCAACATACGGATTCCTTTTTGGTCATCCACAATTAGTATTTTTTTCACAATCTTTTCCCCTTAATGTAAGACAATTTTTCTCTGCATCAATCCAATTCCCTTATTTTTATTATTATAAACCTGTTTTTTGCAATGCATCAAAAAAATGGACAACCTAACCATGTCCTTTTGCAATTCGAAATACCGGCATTTATAATTGGGTTGAGGTGGAAATATGTCAAAAATACTAGCTACTCAATTAAACGGGTTATATCAAAAAATTGTGCAAAATGAAGAAGAATCGATTGAACAAACGGCAAGGCTCCTGGCACAAGCGAGCGTCGGGGAAGGAAACGTTTATTTTGCTTGCTTTGATGAACTGCAGGCGATCGAACTCTACGCTTTAAACAGTGAAGAACAGCCATTTAGTAAGCTTTCCAAATGGACGCCCGATGTTGAAATCCAGGAAGCGGATCGGGTGTTAATCTTCGCGAAAAGCGCCCAACATCCGGAAGCATTGCAACTGGCGAAAAAATTATATGACGAATTTATTCCTTTTGCCGTTGTGGCAGGCGAAGCGGCAAGTGATGATAATGAGATGAGCAATCTTGCTTATACTTATATATCCACGCATGTCCGGGGCGGATTAATCCCCCATCCGACGAAATTGGGCGAACGGGTCGTTGTTCCCCATCTGCACGCTGCCCTCTTTGTTTATGAAGCCATCAAGCTGGTTTACGATGAAATTTTGGAAGATGAAATGTAATATTGGACGTTTCTATTTGAAGAGCGAACGGATGAAACTTCGCTCTTTTTTTATGTCAAAGGCCGAACTCAGGACCATTTTCGTTCCCCCCAACGACATTTTTCACAGATTGGCCACCATCCTTTCCCTTCCCCACGAAAGCCGATTTTGCGCGGTGGCCATTTTATTCTCCAGCCAAATTCAACTCCATCCTTTGAACCGTTTAAATCCTTATCCCATCCATGACAAAAAAGTCCGGGCTGCCTGAAAAGTTTTCCTTTCCAGACAGTCCGGACTTGTTACATTCCCGGGAATTATTGGTTTTTACGATATTTAAACGCTGTTCCGATGAATTCGCGGAATAACGGTTGTGGACGTTGCGGACGGGATACGAATTCAGGATGGAATTGGCATCCGATGAAGAATTTTTTCTCCGGCAATTCGATGATTTCCACTAAACGGTTGTCAGGGCTTGTCCCTGAGAACACAAGTCCTTCCGCTTCCATCGCTTCACGGAATTCATTGTTGAATTCATAGCGGTGGCGATGGCGTTCATAAACCAATTCGTTTTGATATGCTTGCTCAGCGCGGGATCCTTCCAACAATTTGCATGGATATAAACCTAAACGCAATGTGCCGCCCAAATCCATGTTTTCTTTTTGGTCTGGCAGTAAATCGATAATTGGGTATGGTGTGTCTTTATCGATTTCTGTTGTATGCGCACCTTGTAAACCAAGCACGTCGCGGGCAAATTCGATCGCCATCAACTGCATGCCCAAGCAGATTCCAAGGAATGGCACATCGTTTTCGCGGGCATATTTGATTGCGGTAATTTTCCCTTCCGTACCGCGGTTTCCGAATCCGCCAGGCACCAAAATGCCGTCCGCGTCTTTCAATTTTTCATGCACATTTTCTTCCGTAATTTCTTCCGCGTTGATCCAGTCGATGCAAATATCGGAATCATATACATATCCTGCATGTTTCAACGCTTCGACAACGGAAATATACGCATCTTGCAATTCCACATATTTTCCGACTAGGGCGATGCGTGTTTTATGTTTCAAGTTTTTCACTTTATGCACAAGCTCTTGCCAATCGGACATATCCGCTTCAGGCGCTTCGATTCCGAAATACTCGAGCACGATATCATCAAAATCTTGCGCATGCAAATTCAATGGCACTTCGTATAAATGTTCCACATCACGGGATTCGATGATGTTGCGGGGAGAAACGTCGCAGAATAGCGCCAATTTTTCTTTCATGTCATCGGCGACCGGCAATTCCGTACGCACAACGATAATGTTTGGCTGAATGCCCAAAGAGCGCAATTCTTTGACGGAATGTTGCGTCGGTTTTGTTTTTAATTCTCCTGCCGCACGAATGTATGGGATCAACGTACAATGGATGTACATCACGTTATTCGGACCAAAATCGGATTTCATTTGGCGGATCGCTTCAAGGAATGGAAGTCCTTCAATATCCCCCACTGTTCCGCCGACTTCCGTAATGACGATATCCGCATTCGTTTCTCTTCCGGCCCGTTGGATGCGTTCTTTGATTTCATTTGTCACATGCGGAATGACTTGAACCGTTTTTCCGTTGTAGTCGCCGCGGCGTTCTTTCGCAAGGACTGTTTGATAAATTTTTCCGGAAGTGACTGTTGAATGTTTTCCCAAATTGATATCGATGAAACGTTCATAGTGGCCCAAGTCCAAGTCCGCTTCGGCACCGTCATCCGTTACGAACACTTCCCCATGTTGGTATGGGCTCATTGTACCTGGATCTATGTTCAAATATGGATCGAATTTTTGAATCGTCACCTGCAATCCGCGGTTTTTCAATAAACGGCCAAGGGATGCTGCAACAATACCTTTTCCTAAGGACGAAACTACTCCACCCGTTACAAAAATATACTTTGTCATTTGTATAATTCCTCCTCAAACTATTTCCACATTTTATCGAATGAAGAAGCCTATTTGAATCATTGCCGCATGTCCATTCAAAACATGTTTCCATTGATCGGCGCTTTTTTCTTCATGATTTCCGTGCCTACAAGCAACATTCCCAAAAGAAAAAAGGATAAACCTATAGAACGAAAGTACTTATGGCTTGTATTATGCCCTTTCTTGTTTGAAACATTGTGCAATGAAAATAAGCTTCCTGATGGGTTAAAAAATAAAAAACGCTCCTCCTGCCTATTCGCAGGGGGAGCGTGAATCAATCACGTTCATTCTCCTTTTTGAAGGAGCCCAAATAAAAGATTATACGGAAGTAATCCATAAGTCAAGTGGTTTATAGAAAAACCATAAAAATTACATATTCTCAGAAAATTATTACTCTTCCTCTTCTTCCGTTTCGACTTCCGCGTCGATTTCTTCATCGTCCATCAAGAATTCTTCATCTTCTTCGAGAAGGTCATCATCGACTTCCGGAATCTCATCAGGAAGTTCCGCATCGATATCGCCCAAATCCTCTTCAAACTCGTCCACAAGTTCATCATCGAAGTCAAGATCTTCGTCTTCTTCATCCAGGAACTCTTCAAGTTCTTCTTCAAATACAAGATCTTCTTCATCGATGATTTCCTCTTCATCATCAAAGTAAGCAAGTCTCGCTCTGCGTCTGCGGGTTTTGATCGTAGGAGCTGTTTCTTCCTCGACTGTTTCGATTTTATACCATTCGCGGAGCCCCCACATGTTTTCGTGGTTCAGGAGGAAACGGCCATCCACATTCAAATCCGTGAAGAATTGCACCAATACTTGTTTTACTTCTTCATCAGAAAGGCCTTTTAATTGCTTAATTTCTTCCAATAAATCGAAAAATGGAACGGCTGTCTTTTTCTCTTCCAAAATTGCATAAGCTAAGTCAATCAACGATTCTTCCGCTATTTGCTCTTTTGTCAATTCACGAATCTTCAACTCGTGCACGCCCTTTCTTTACATACATTACACATGTTATCCATTATATACATATAATTGTATACTATGCTAGATTCATTTGTTGTTTTTTATTTTATAAAATTCTCTGAAAGCCATAAAAAATAGATATCCCGATAAAATGAGCAAGGGGATGGCTCCCAATTGTTTATTATACAAAAAGAAGGTTGCAATGAGGCATGATAAAATCACTAAATAATGTATGTATTGTTTCATATGCAACCCTCCACTTCTTGTAAAACACATTATAGCCAATTTTCCTCCATAGATGATAGAATTTTGCAAAGTTTTTGTGAAAAAAATAAAAATTTATTATGTATATGTATAAGAAGAGGAAGCGCTCGAAATCGGGCAATTTCGAACGTTCCTCTTTCCATTCTTACCTTATCATATTTTATCTATTCTGATCCTATTTGTAAAAAATTCCTACTCGAAAGATTACATATTTCTGCGATATTGGCCGCCCACTTCATATAACGCTTTCGTAATTTGGCCGAGGCTTGCCACTTTGACCGTTTCCATCAATTCTTCAAAGATGTTCCCGCCGGACAAGGCCACTTCCTGGAGCCGTTTCAACGCCTTTTCGCATTCCCCTTTATGGCGTTCCTGGAAGGCTCTCAAGTTTTTGATTTGCTGTTCTTTTTCTTCCTTCGTCGCACGGGCCACTTCCAATTTGTCGATTTCTTCAATGGAAGCATTCGGATTGATGTACGTGTTCACGCCGATGATCGGCAGTTCGCCGGAATGCTTCAATTGTTCATAGTACATGGATTCTTCCTGGATTTTTCCGCGCTGATATTGCGTTTCCATCGCGCCAAGCACGCCGCCGCGGTCATTGATGCGCTCAAATTCTTCAAGCACTTTTTCTTCCACTAAATCCGTTAATTCTTCCACGATGAAGGAGCCTTGCAATGGGTTTTCATTTTTGGATAAACCGTGCTCTTTCGTGATGATCATTTGGATGGCCATCGCTCTTCTTACGGATTCTTCCGTCGGCGTCGTAATCGCTTCGTCGTATGCGTTTGTATGCAGCGAGTTGCAGTTATCCTGCAATGCCATCAATGCTTGAAGCGTTGTCCGGATATCGTTGAAGTCGATTTCTTGCGCATGCAAGCTGCGGCCGGATGTTTGGATATGGTATTTCAATTTTTGGCTGCGTTCATTTGCACCGTATTTGTCGCGCATCACAATCGCCCAAATGCGGCGGGCCACCCGTCCAATCACCGTATATTCCGGATCAAGGCCGTTTGAGAAGAAGAAGGACAAATTCGGCGCAAAATCGTCAATGTGCATGCCGCGGCTCAAATAATATTCCACGTACGTAAAGCCGTTTGCCAGCGTAAAGGCCAATTGGGTAATCGGGTTGGCCCCCGCTTCCGCAATGTGATAGCCGGAGATGGATACAGAATAGTAGTTGCGCACTTTATTTTTAATAAAGTATTCCTGTATATCCCCCATCATGCGGAGGGCGAATTCCGTCGAGAAGATGCAAGTGTTTTGGCCTTGGTCTTCTTTCAGAATATCCGCCTGGACTGTTCCGCGGACGACTTGCAATGTTTTTTCCTTCACTTCCGTGAATTCTTCTAATGTCAAGATGCGGCCCAATTCTTTTTCTTTCTTCTTCACCTGTTGGTCAATGGCCGTGTTCATGAACATCGCCAAAAGAATCGGTGCCGGACCGTTGATCGTCATCGATACGGAAGTGGACGGGTCGCACAAGTCAAAGCCGTCGAACAGTTTTTTCATGTCATCCAATGTGCAGACGCTTACCCCGGATTCGCCGATTTTCCCGAAAATGTCCGGGCGCTCAGCCGGATCTTCCCCGTATAATGTGACGGAGTCGAAAGCCGTGGATAAACGTTTTGCCGGATCATCTTTGGATAAATAATGGAAACGTTTATTGGTGCGTTCCGGTGTCCCCTCTCCGGCAAATTGGCGTTTCGGATCTTCCCCTTGGCGTTTGAACGGGAATACCCCCGCTGTATACGGGAAGGAACCAGGCACATTTTCTTTATACACCCAGCGCAAAATTTCGCCATAGTCTTTGAATTTCGGCAATGCCACTTTCGGTATTTTCGTTCCGGATAAAGAAGTCGTTGTGAGCAATGTACGGATTTCTTTATCCCGCACTTTTGTGACCATTTCATCCCCTGAGTAGGCTTCTTTCAGCTTCTCCCAGTTTTCCAAAATGCGTTTTGATTCCGGCGTCAGTTCATTTTTGACGCCTTCCGCCAATGATTCAAGGGATTTGATAAGAGCCGCATCCGGATTTTTCGCTTGAAGTTCTTTGATGGTTCCTTCAATTTGATAAAGTCTTGTGGCAAGCTCGGATTGTTGTTCCGCTTTCTTATGGTAGTTGCGGACCGTTTCGACGATTTCCCTTAAATAGAAACGGCGGTCATTTGGAATAATGACGTCCTGCTTTTCAGTAGTTGAAACGATTTCATAAGAAGTTTGCCAATTGTAGCCGAATTTTTCATTGATTTTGTTGACAAGGGCTGCAAATAAAGCGTTTGTGCCTCTGTCGTTGAATTGGCTTGCGATTGTGCCGTAGATCGGCATTTCATCCAACTTTTGATCCCATAATTCATGCGCCCGCTGATATTGTTTTTGCACTTGGCGAAGGGCATCTTCGGAACCTTTTTTCTCGAATTTGTTGATGGCGATCAAGTCCGCGAAATCAATCATGTCGATTTTTTCCAATTGAGATGGTGCGCCGAATTCGCTTGTCATGACATACATGGACAGGTCTGTATATTTCGTAATCTCCGCATCCCCTTGACCGATTCCGCTTGTTTCAACAAGGATCAAATCAAAGCCGGCCGCTTTCACCACATCCAAAATATCGCCGATCGCAGCGGATAGTTCCGAACGGGAACCGCGTGTTGCCAAGCTTCTCATGTAGACGCGCTTATCGAAAATGGCGTTCATGCGGATGCGGTCTCCAAGTAACGCACCGCCCGTTTTTTGTTTCGTCGGGTCAACGGAAATGATGGCGATTCGTTTATCCGGGAACTCCCTTAAGAATCTTCTCACCAGTTCATCCGTCAAGGAAGATTTTCCGGCTCCTCCTGTACCCGTAATGCCGACAACCGGAGTGCCTTTCGATCTTTGGCGCGCCCGTTTCAGCATTTCATCGATTTCCGGATCTCCACCGACTTCCGCTGCCGTAATCAAGTTCGCCAAAATTTCTGGACGGTCCGCCGACAACTCCTCAAGAAGCTCCAAGTAATTGCCTCTCAGTGTGGAGAAGTCCGCCCCTTTCATTTTCACGTTGATCATGCCTTGCAGTCCGAGGCGCAACCCGTCTTCCGGAGAGAAAATCCCTGCGATTCCATAGTCGTGGAGCTCTTTGATTTCCCTCGGCAAAATCACGCCTCCACCGCCGCCGTAAATCTTGATGTGGGGCGCCCCTTTTTCCTTCAGCAAGTCATACATATATTTGAAGTATTCCATGTGTCCGCCTTGGTAGGAAGACACCGCCACCGCTTGCACATCTTCCTGGATTGCGGCATTCACCACTTCTTCCACGGAGCGGTTATGCCCAAGATGAATGACTTCCGCTCCGCTTGCCTGAAGAAGTCTTCGGATAATGTTCACCGATACATCGTGTCCGTCGAACAGACTGGATGCCGTAACAAAACGGACATGATGTTTCGGACGATACACCTCTGTCTTCGGACGATCAATTTCCGTCTTTGAACGATTTGCCTTTGCTTGAACTTGAACCATATGATTAACCCCTTTCATTGAAAAATGAACAATATCCCCCAGTGATAAAACTTGCAAAACGTGTGCCGCAGGAAAACCCGCTTGAGAACAGCCAAGGTGATAAAAACACCGCTTTGCAGACGAAATGGTCGTATGCAATTAGCGGTGTTTTCCCTTATTAATCGCGAAAATGGAGAATCCCCTTCAAGAATAATCTCGTTTGCATGGCAATAAATTCTTCGATGGTGTATTCCTTATGGTACGCCCATTTTCGGAATGCCCAGCTTTGGCCTTGGATGACGAGATGGTTTGCCGCCAAATAGATTTCTTGATCCGTCAGCTCTATTTCCCCCGATTTTACGCAAGATTGCAAGATCTTCTCAAACAACGAAACCATCTCAAGCTCTTTCCCTAAAACATATTGCATCGCTTCCTTCGGCAATGATTTCGTTTCCTGATACATGACGGTGAATTCATCGATCATGCGATCAATCAACAGAAAATATTGCCGAATGGCTTCTTCCAATTCCTCCAAGGTTCCATTTTTCGTGGAAATCTCTTCCAAGCACTCGGTCACTTTGTTATAAATGTGGTCACAAACTAAGTAGAGCACATCTTCTTTTGTCCGGATGTATTCGTACAAGGTTCCTATACTAAACCCAGCAGCTTTGGCAATCTCCCTTGTCGTTGCGCGATGAAAGCCTTTTTCCTTAAATAATTTCACGCTCGCTTCAATGATTTGCTGGCGCCTTAATTCAATGAGGCCTTCATCTTTGACGGAAGTTTGTACGATAATTTTTTCCTTCTTGCTCATAGATTACTTCGTCAACATGCGAGAGATTACAAGTCTTTGAATCTCTTGCGTACCTTCATAGATTTGTGTGATTTTTGCATCCCGCATGAAGCGTTCCACTGGATATTCTTTTGTATAGCCATATCCGCCAAAGATTTGCACGGCTTCTGTCGTCACTTTCATCGCTGTGTCTCCCGCCATCAATTTCGCCATTGCGCTCGCTTTACCATAAGGCAAGCCGTTGGATTCCAGCCAAGCCGCCTGGTATGTGAGTAATCTTGATGCTTCAACAGCTGTAGCCATATCCGCCAATTTGAAAGAAACGCCTTGGTTTGCAACGATCGGTTTTCCGAATTGTTCGCGGTTTTTCGCATATTCAACGGCTGCATCCAACGCGCCTTGGGCAATTCCGACCGCTTGGGCAGCGATACCGTTCCGTCCTCCATCCAACGTTTGCATGGCGATTTTGAATCCTTGCCCTTCTTCTCCAAGCAAGTTTTCTTTTGGCACGCGGCAGTTGTCAAAGATGATTTCTGCAGTAGGTGACGAACGGATACCCATTTTATCTTCTTTTTTCCCTACTTGGAAACCTGGGAAGCTGGATTCGACGATGAACGCGCTAACCCCTCTCGTTTTCGCTTCCGGATTTGTCAATGCAAAGACGATATAGATGTCGGCAATGCCGCCGTTGGTGATGAAGATTTTGGAACCGTTGATGACATATTCATCCCCATCCAAAACAGCTGTCGTTCTCATGCCGCCCGCGTCACTGCCTGAACCCGGCTCAGTTAAGCAGTATGCGCCGATTTTTTTCCCTTCCGCCATCGGACGAAGGTATTTTTGTTTTTGTTCTTCCGTACCGAATTTGTAAACAGGCCAGCCGGCAAGGGATGTATGGGCAGATAAAGTTACCCCCGTGGATGCGCATACGCGGGACAATTCTTCCACCGCGATGACATAAGCCAAATAGTCAAAACCGGCACCGCCGTATTCTTCCGGCCAAGGAATTCCTGTAAGGCCAAGCTCCGCCATTTTATCCCAAATTTCTCTGTCAAAACGCGCTTCTTCATCACGTTCTTTTGCTGTTGGCGCTACTTCATTTTCTGCGAAATCTCTGATCATTTCCCGTAGTTGTTGGTGTTCTTCGGATAATTGGAAATTCATTCAAAGTCCTCCTTCATATTTCCGAGTGCCGGATACCCGGCACCCTTTCTTTCTCTATAAATGTTTGCTGATTACAATTCTTTGAATCTCGCTGGTGCCTTCATAGATTTCGGTAATCTTGGCGTCGCGGAAATAGCGTTCCACCGGATAGTCTTTTGTGTAACCATATCCGCCAAAAACTTGCACCGCTTCAATCGCCACTTCCCGCGCCGTTTGGGATGCAAACAGCTTCGCCATCGATGCTTCTTTGCTGCAAGGAAGCCCTTTTGAACGCAAATCCGCCGCACGGTACACGAGAAGTCTTGCCGCTTCCACCGCCGTTGCCATATCGGCGATCTTAAAGCCTACCCCTTGATTGGCAATGATCGGCTTTCCAAACTGATGGCGCTCATTGGCATACTGTACCGCCGCCTCCAAAGCCGCTTCCGCAATGCCGAGTGCTTGGGCTGCAATCCCGATGCGGCCCACATCCAAGTTCGCCATCGCGATTTTAAAGCCTTCCCCTTCTTCGCCGAGGCGGTTTTCTTCCGGCACTTCCATATTTTCAAAGCTCAGTTCCACCGTTCTGGAACCATGCAGCCCCATTTTCTCTTCATCCTTCCCGATGATGAGGCCAAGTGTGCCTTTTTCAACAATGAAAGCCGTAACCCCTTTGGCGCCTTTCGATGGATCCGTTTTGGCAAAGACGATATACACATCCGCTTCCCCGCCATTGGTGATGAAGATTTTTGAACCGTTGATGATGTATCGGTCGCCTTTTTTCTCAGCCCTTGTTCTTAGGGAAGCCGCGTCGCTTCCCGCCGATGGTTCCGTCAGACAGAAGGCTCCCAAATACTCGCCTTTCGCCAACTTCGTAACATATTTCTGTTTCTGCTCTTCACTTCCAAAATAAAGAATCGGGTTTGTGCCTACGGAAGTGTGGACGGATAAAATCACACCGATAACCGCGCTCACTTTGGAGAGCTCGTTGATGGCGATGATGTAGGAAGTGAAGTCCATCCCTGAACCGCCATACGCTTCCGGAACGGTGATTCCCATCAACCCGAGTTCTGCCATCTTGTTCAAAACAGGCCTCGGGAACTCCCCCGCTTCCATTCTTTCAACGAACGGCGCAATCTCCTTTTGCGCAAAATCACGAACCATATCACGCATCATCAGTTGTTCTTCGCTGAAGTTCAGATTCATCCGCTTCCACTCCTTATTCGTAAGTGTAGAAGCCACGGCCTGTTTTCTTGCCTAACCAACCGGCCGCCACGTATTTACGGAGCAGAGGACAAGGACGGTATTTGCTGTCTCCCAATCCTTCATGCAAGATTTCCATAATGTACAAGCATGTATCCAATCCGATGAAATCCGCCAGTTGCAGCGGGCCCATTGGGTGGTTCATGCCCAGTTTCATAACCGTATCAATCGCTTCTTTTGTTGCAACCCCTTCATACAATGCATAAATCGCTTCATTGATCATTGGAAGAAGGACACGGTTTGATACGAATCCTGGAAAATCGTTCACTTCCACCGGTGTTTTGCCCAAATCAACGGACATTTGTTCAACGGTTTTATATACTTCATCAGCTGTTGCAAGGCCACGGATGATTTCCACAAGCTTCATGACAGGCACCGGATTCATGAAGTGCATGCCGATCACTTTTTCAGGGCGTTTTGTCACCGCCGCAATTTCCGTAATTGGAAGGGATGAAGTATTCGTTGCAAGAATGGCGTGTTCTGGTGCGATTTCATCCAGTTGTTTAAAAATCGATTGCTTGATTTCCATGTTTTCAACAGCCGCTTCGATGACGATGTCCACGTCATGGGCATCTTCCAGGCTGAGCGATTTTGTAATCCGATTTAAAATCGCTTCTTTTTCCTCTTCCGTTTTGCGTCCCTTCTCCACATCACGGGACAAGTTTTTCGTAATTGTCGCAAGACCTCTCTCAAAAAATTCCTCTTTAATGTCGTTCAGTTTTACTTCAAATCCTGCTGTTGCGCAAACTTGTGCGATGCCGGAACCCATTTGTCCAGCGCCTACAACCATTACTTTCTGAATTGCCATATCGTATCCCCCATTTATGTGAAATTAATTTTTTGGCACTTCCACCATGATGGCATCCCCTTGGCCACCGCCGGAGCAAATGGCCGCAATGCCGATTCCTCCGCCACGGCGTTTCAATTCATAGCAGAGAGTCAAGATGATTCTTGCTCCTGAAGCGCCGATCGGATGGCCTAATGCAACCGCTCCTCCGTTGACATTGACTTTGTCCGGATCAAGCCCTGCAATTTGGTTGCTGACAAGGGCCACGGCCGCAAAGGCTTCATTAATTTCAATCAAGTCCACTTCTTCAATCGACTTGTTTGTTTTCTTCAGAATTTCCTGGATCACAAGTCCTGGCGTTTGCGGGAAGTTTTCCGGCTCAACAGCCACTTCCGCATGGGCGAGCACATAAGCAAGTGGTGTACGTCCTTCTTCTTTCGCTTTCTTTTCGCTCATCAATACAAGCGCACAGGCACCATCGTTTACTCCCGGCGCATTTCCGGCGGTGATGGACCCGTCTTTGTCAAAAGCAGGCCGCAGCTTTGCTAGCGCTTCCAAAGATGTATCTCTGCGTGGCGCTTCATCTTCCTTCATGATGATGGTCTCTTTGCGCGTGCGCACTTCCACAGGAACGATTTCCTCGGCAAATTTCCCCTCATCCATCGCTTCAATTGCCCGCTTGTGGCTTCTGAATGCCCAAGCATCCTGTTCTTCCCTTGAAATGTTGAAATCTTTCGCTGTGCTGTTTCCGTATGTTCCCATATGGACTTTCTCCGGATGGAAAGAACAAGATAAGCCGTCATACACCATGCCATCAATGATAGCGGCGTCTCCCATTCTTAATCCCCATCTGGCTTTTGGCAAATAATACGGAGCATTGGACATGGATTCCATACCGCCGGCAACGATCACTTCTTCTTCCCCAAGACGGATCAATTGGTCTGCAAGGGTCACGCTTCTCATCCCCGAAGCGCATACTTTGTTGATTGTTTCCGTTTTCACAGACCATGGAATGCCCGCTTTGTTGGCTGCCTGGCGGGAAGGAATTTGGCCTTGCCCCGCTTGCAGAACCGTTCCCATAATGACTTCATCCACCTGATCCGGTTGAACAGCCGCCCGTTTCAATGCTTCTTTAATGGCGATACCGCCAAGATCGGAAGCGGAAAGTGACGATAAAGCGCCTCCAAATTTTCCGAAAGGCGTTCTTGCCCCTTCTAAAATGACTGATTTCAAAAATTCCACCCCTTTGTTTAAACGTACCTTTCTCCGATTCAACGAATCAAAAAATAGAAATAAATTACAAAAAAGAGAAAATAAACAATTAATCGAGTGAACGCTCGCTCGGTATTAATTTAAGAAAAAACGGAGCCGTTTAGAACTCCTTTTCGTTGCCTTCCTTTCTATTTTACTGAAATTATAGAAGATTAGCAATTCTATTTTTCTTATTTTTCAAACAATTTATTATTTTAGCATATTATTCCCATTTCCGCTGACTATTGTTGCAGAAAGTCAACTTTGATCCTCACCCTATGCAAAAAAACGCATCGTCCAGTTTCATTTGAAAAGAGCGAATGGGGAAATCTTCCGTTTCCTCCATCCACTCTTACCGCTTATTGCAATTCTACAGTTTCTTCCTCCACAGCAACTGTTTCTTCTGCTGCTTCTTCTTTCACTCTTTCGCCAAAAACAGAGCGTTCCAACAATTCGCACACATCATATGTTTTCACTTGATCTTCCACTTCTTTTGCTTTCGTACCGTCTGTAAGCATCGTCAAGCAGTACGGGCATCCCGCTGAAATGACGGATGCGTTTGTGGCAAGGGCCTGTTCCGTACGGGCCACATTGATGCGGTTACCCACACGGTCTTCCATCCACATGAGTCCTCCACCGGCACCGCAGCACATCGCTGTTTCGCGGTTGCGTTCCATTTCAACCAACTGCACGCCAGGAATGGATTTTAAAATTTCCCGCGGTGCATCATACACGTTGTTGTAGCGGCCCAAATAGCAGGAATCATGGAAGACGATCGTTTCATCCACACGGTGGTTCAACACCAATTTTCCTTCTTGGATCAACTTGTACAACAATTCCGTATGGTGGTACACTTCCCCTTCCCATCCGAAATCTTTGTACTCGTTTTTGAAAATGTTGTATGCGTGCGGATCGATGGTCACGATCTTTTTCACGTCATATTTTTCGAATTCGCTGATGTTTTCTTGCGCCAATTCTTGGAATAAGAATTCGTTTCCAAGGCGTCTTGGCGTATCGCCGGAGTTTTTCTCTTTGTTACCCAAAATGGCAAACTTCACGCCTGCCGCATTTAATAGGCGGGCAAAAGATAACGCGATTTTTTGTGAACGGTTGTCGAATGAACCCATGGAACCGACCCAGAATAAATATTCGAAACCTTCACCGGATTTTTTGGCTTCTTTGACTGTCGGAATATGGACTGTCGGATCAAGATCGCGCCAGTTTTCCTTTTCTTTGCGGTTCAGACCCCATGGATTTCCTTGGCGTTCAATATTGTTCAATGCGCGTTGGGCATCCGGATTGATTCTTCCTTCCGTCATCGTTAAATAACGGCGCAAATCGATAATTTTATCCACATGCTCGTTCATGACCGGACATTGATCTTCACAGTTCCGGCAAGTTGTGCAAGCCCAAATTTCTTCTTCTGTAATGACATCGCCGATCAAAGAAGGCGAATAGATTTCTTCAATGTTTGCACCTTCCGCGCCAGCCGCCATAGCCAATTGGTTCCCTTTTGTCTGATTCCAAACAAATGTCGGCACCCATGGCTTTTTCTTCGTCACCACCGCACCAGTATAAGTCAAATGGTCACGCAATTTGACGATCAGATCCATTGGCGAAAGCATTTTTCCTGTGCCGGTTGCCGGGCACATATTCGTACAGCGTCCGCACTCCACGCAAGAATATAAATCCAACAATTGAATGCGGGTAAAATCTTGAATTTTTCCAACCCCGAAGGATTCCGCTTCTTCTTCCGCTTCAAAGTCGATTTTGCGAAGACGGCCCGCTTTTCCGGCTCTTTTAAAGAAGGCGCCGATTGTGACAAACACTTCATGGAATTGCTTGGATTGGGGCACAAATACCAGGAATGTGAACACCGCAAGCATATGCACCCACCAGAATGCATAAAAGAGCGCATTCGCCACATCCGGGCTCAAGCCGCCAAAAATCAGCGCAATGAAACCTGAAAACGGAGCAATCACAAAGTTCGGTTCATCTCCATGGGCCACCGTTTCAAAGCCCAAAGCAAGGAAAATGGAAATACATAATGTGATCAGTGCAATATAGACGAAAGCGGCTTTCTTATCCCGTTTCCATTGCAAGCGCGTGAGCTTTTCGCCATAACGGCGATAAGCGGCGTAAATCAACGCACATAGCATGAAAAACATGGTCCACTCTTGCATGAAAGTGAAAAATTCATGAAAACTGCCCAGAGGGAATGTATAGCCTGGAACATAACCTTTTATAATTAATTCAATTAATCCCAACTGAATGATAAAGAATGCATAAAACAAAACAAGGTGCATGATACCGCTTTTACGATCTTTGAACAACTTGTTTTGTCCAAGCACATTGACCCAGAAATTTTCGAATCGATCTTTAAAACTCAAATTCAACTCTTCCGGTTTTCCGAGCTTGATATATTGTAATCTCGTAATTACTGCATATGCAAACAAAGAAACCGCATACACGACAACGGCGATGAATAATATCAAGTTCGCCAGCAATAGACCATTCATTTCTACTCCCCCCAAGTATTATTGCTTGAACACATCCCTCTTACTTTATCCGTTTATATGCTTCATTTTAAAATATGAATGAGCATTCAGTCAACAACTATTCGAAAATTTCTAAATTTTTCGCTGTTTGAAATTATCATACTATAAAATTTATATTAATTACATATGATAAATCTGGAAGGTTCATTAAAGAAACAGCAAAAATCACCGATATTCGCGCGTAAATGAGAAAAATCCGGGCAAATTCACACCAAAGAATGCCCGGATTTTCTTTCTCAGTATCATCTAAACACGTCTCCGCCCCGGATATACTCCACATCATTCACGTTCAACCGGAAATTCACGGCACGGGCGGCCACAAAAAAGTAGTCCGATAGACGGTTTAAATATTTTTGAATCACTCCTGGCACTTCTTCTTCCTCATTCATCAACTTCACCACTTGGCGCTCAGCCCGTCTCGTCACCGTGCGCGCAATATGGAGCGTCGCTGCTGCCGGTGACCCTCCCGGCAATATGAAACGCTTCAAAGGCGGCAATTCTTCGGAAAGCGCATCGATGCGTTTTTCCAGCGCCTCCACAGAAGCTTCCTGCAATTTATACTTTCTCTCTTTCATCACGTTGGCCAAATCTCCGCCGCAATCAAAAAGTTCATGTTGGATTGTTTCAAGATCTCCGAGGATATCTTTGAATTTGCCGGGATCCAATTCCGTCACCGCTTTTCCAATAAAGGAATTCAATTCATCGATTGTTCCATAAGCTTCCACCCGGAGATGATCTTTGGAAACACGTCCTCCAATCAAACTCGTTTTTCCTTGATCCCCTGTTTTCGTGTAAATTTTCATTGTTCCATCTCCCTTTTGTAAATTTGAATGGCTTCCACCGTCGCTTCATAAACCCCTTTGCCGATCATTTTTCCGACTTCTGTAAGAGGTCCCGCATATTGCATATATTCCCCCTGTTGCGTTGCGGCAATAAGGAGACTGTCCGTCGGTGTTCCTGTGGCAATGGTGTTCGATAATTTATCCATGACATTTTCAGATTGAAGGGCTTTCGATTTCGCTTCCGTTGCGGTCATCATCCCCTGCACGAAGGCTTCATCGGACAATTTCCCATTGATGACCACCCATGTATTGATGGTGCCGATAGGTTGAAATGCCTTCCGTTCGTATGCATGGGAAACATCGATGGCATTGCCCACGCCGGCCGTCACAATGACGATCAAGTTTCCGAAAGATGCAGGGTATTCTTTCATCACCGCTTTTTTCGTATCCACCGCCGTCATCATTCCCACTGTATTCGTCGGGGAAAACCCATGATGAACGATATAATGCAGAAATTCATTTTTTACATTTTCGATATCGTACTCGTGCGGAACCGTCCGATTGATGAATGCCCTGTACCATCCAAGACCGGCATTATGCACCGCGGAAGACAGCACTTTTAAAGGAAAATCCGCAATGAAGGCGATGTAATCATCACCCTTTTGTATATTGGATAAAGAAACCATTTTTTCCTTCGTCTGTTCATCAAAATCCGGCAAAATGGACATTTGCGGTTTCGGCTTCTCCGGATGGGCTTGCGTTGATATGCGGGCATCATACACTTCCATGATTTGCCGATCAATAATGACTTCATGGGGCTCGCCATATGCCCTTACCCTTCCCGCTTCCATCAAAAGCAAATGGTCGCAATAGAGGGACGCCAAATTGATATCATGAAAAACCGCAACAACGGTCAATCCATTTTCCGTCACTTCCCGGCGAATCATATCCAATATTTGTTTTTGGTGGGCGATATCCAGGTGGTTTGTCGGTTCATCCAATATGAGCAGCCGGGAAGATTGGGCCAAAGCCTGGGCAATGAACACCCGCTGCCTTTCCCCGCCGGATAAAAACTCCAAATTCTTATCTGCATATTTCAATACATCCGTCAGTTCCATCGCTTTTTGGACCGCTTTTTCGTCCTCCTCCGACCAGCTGGAGAAAAATCCGGACTGATGAGGATAACGGCCGATTTCAACGGTTTCCCGGACGGTCGTCGAAAAGGCGTTGCTTTGTATTTGCGGCAACACCGTCATCTTTTTCGCCAGTTCCCGGGAAGAAAGCTTTTCGATGGACACATCATCAATGGCGACCGTTCCTGAAGATGGTTTCAAAATGCCGCTGATCATTTTGATCAGAGTGGACTTCCCACACCCGTTCGGACCCAGTATGCCGAGGAACTCCCCTTGATTCACTTGAAAGGACACATCATGAATAATCGGGGTTTGATGATAGCCGCCGGAAATATGTTCTACCTTCAGCACCCGTATCCCCCCTCACTACTTTCGTCGCTGTTTAAAGAATATATAAGCAAACACCGGTGCACCGATAAAGGCGGTGACCACGCCGATCGGCAATTCCTGCGGCGCCACAATGGTCCGGGACACCAAATCGCAGACAATCAACAATGTCGCGCCATTCAAAAACGATAGCGGCAACAGATGGCGGTGATCCGTTCCCCAAACCATCCGGGTGATGTGCGGCACCACCAAACCGACAAACCCGATTGTTCCCGAAACGCTGACAGCTGCTCCCGTCAACACGGATCCGCCAATCAGCACGGCATATTTTCTCCGGACGACATTCACGCCTAGGGAAGTCGCCCGCTCATCTCCATACATCATCACGTTCAATTCTCTCCGGTTGAACCATAAAATCGCCGAACCGAGAATCAAAAAAGGAACGAGTATGTATACATAAGACCACCCGCGCATGGCCACACTTCCAAGCAGCCAGCCCACAACGGCCTTCAATTCTTCATGGGACAAGGCGGTCAATAAGGAAATGCAGGAGGACAAAAAGGAGCTGAAAATGACTCCCGTCAATATCAGGGTTTCCATTTTCATCGATTTATCGACAAGGCGCGCAAAAGCGATGACGACCAACAATGTGATAAAGGCCCCAAGTATCCCAAACATGGCGAGGGTATAAGAACCGAGCATCGGCAAGGAGATGCCGAAAAAAATCGTGGAGATTGCCCCGACCGAAGCCCCCGATGAAACGCCGATCGTATACGGATCCGCCAACGGATTTCTTAACAATCCCTGGAAGGCTGCCCCGGCAATGGCAAGGGACGCGCCGACAAGCCCTGCAAGCATCACGCGGGGCATGCGGATATTCCATAAAATGCTGTAAGCTCTGGGATTGCTTTCTTGATCCCATAAAGCGGAAAAGGGAATGTCGACAGTGCCAACCGATATGCCAAGCCAGATGCTCACCAATAATAGAAGAAAAGTGGAACCATATGCGAGAAACATCTTTTTCTTCATTCCACATCCTCTGCCCACTTCAAATAGTTAAGAAAAGTTTCCATATTTCCTCCATTGAACTCTTCATTAAAAATAAACATCTCCCGCAACAAACGAGAAATGCAACCCTTTTTTCTGACTACATAATGTTTCAAAATGTTCAATATTTTTTATTATAGCGAATTCCCAATCAAATCATAGGTTGAATATGAAAAATAAGAAAAAACGCCCTCAAAACTTCCAATTGAGGGCGTTTCTCCTTTAGATTTCATAATCGAAGGAACCTGGCAATACGCGGCGCAAGAATTGTTTCGTTCTGGCCTCTTTCGGCGCAACAAAGATGTCATGAGGCGTCCCTTCTTCCACAATCACTCCGCCGTCCATGAAAATCACCTTGTTCGCCACATCTTTGGCAAAGCCCATTTCGTGGGTCACAACAAGCATCGTCGTGCCTTCTTTTGCAATTTCCTTCATCGTATTCAGCACTTCTCCAACAAGTTCCGGGTCAAGGGCGGAAGTCGGCTCGTCAAATAGGATGATGTCCGGGTTCAACGCAACGGCACGGGCGATTCCGACCCGTTGTTGCTGGCCTCCTGACAGCTGGCTTGGATAATAGTCGTATTTATCGGATAACCCCACTTTATCCAATGCTTTTTTCGCCATTTCCCGCGCTTGTTGTTTCGGCACTTTGCGGGCAACGACCAATCCTTCCATGACATTTTCAATGGCCGTTTTATTATTGAATAAATTGTAGTTTTGGAAGACGAAAGCCGTTTTTTTCCGCACCTCTTGCACTTCTTTTTTCTTCGCATGTTTCAAATCCACTTCCAGATCCCCGTATTTTGCCGTTCCCTGATCCGCTCTTTCCAAAAAGTTGATGCATCTGAGCAGCGTCGTTTTCCCGGAACCGCTCGGGCCAAGGATGACGACCACGTCCCCTTTATTGATCGTCAAATCTACCCCTTTTAATATTTCGTTTTTTCCAAAGGATTTATGGATTCCTCTAATTTCCAGCATATTGTGCCTCCTTTAAACGCTTGCCACTTTGTATCGGCTCAATCGTTTTTCTAAATACTTGAACAATTGTTCGACGGCAATACAAAGGATCAAATAGACGATGAAAATGTCGATGTATGCTTCCAAATAGTTATAGCCGAAGTTGGCCGCCACTTTTGCCTTTAACGTAATCTCCTGCAAGGAAATGGCATACCCCAATGACGTAGCTTTAATCAAGTTTACTGTCGTTGTCGCAAGATTCGGCAATGCGGAGACAAGAGCCTGGGGGATGATGATTCTCCGGTATGCCTGGGCTGTCGTGAGCCCCACTGAATACGCCGCTTCCAATTGCCCCTTCTCCACCGTCGATAATGCGGAGCGGAACACTTCTATTAGTACGGCGGATTTATTGAAAGCGAAAATCACGAAGGCATACCAGATTGGATGAATCTTATACACTTCATAATCGATGCCGTATTTTTCAAAGGTCATATTTAAAACAATCGGAATAAAGCTATATAAAACAAAGATTTGTATAATCACAGGCGTGCCTCGAACGAACGAAACATAAATTTTAGCCAGCTGATTCAACACGGGAATCTTATTGATTCTTGTCAATGCGAATAAGAAACCGATCGGCAATGCAATCAACAAGGAAACAATGGTCACAAGCAATGCCACTGGCACCCCGGACAAGGCAACAAAAAATGTATCAACGAGAAATTCCATATCCAGCATCCGCTCTCCACCTCCTACGATGCTTTAATTGAACGCGAACCTTTGCTGAACGCTTTTTCTAAAAGGTCAAATACTTTTTCAATGACGATCGAAATCACCCAATAAATGACGGCTAAAGCGATGTAAATTTCCAGTGCATGGGAATTGAAGTTGCTGGAAATAATGAGATTCGCTTTCCCCACAATATCGATGAATCCGATGGTATACGCCAATGCCCCTTCTTGCAAGATGGCAATGAGGCCATTTCCGAAGTTTGGAAGGGCTACGACAAAAGCTTGGGGGAAGATGATCCGTCTGTAAGCTTGCCAAGGCGTTAACCCCACACTTACTGCCGCTTCAAACTGTCCTTTATCAATGGCCAGGATGGCGGAACGGATCACTTCCGACATCATCGCCGCAAATTGCAGGGAGAATGTGATGACAACAAACACCCCTGTGTAAATATCCTGCAAATGAATGTGAAACAATGCTTCCGATAAGAAAGGAACACCGTAGTAAACAAGGAACAACAGCACGATGGAAGGGGTGCAACGCATAACCGTTGTATAACCATGGGCAACGATCTGCAACATTTTGCTTTTCCCCATTTTCATAAAGGCCAGCAACAAACCGAGCAAAGTGCCAAATAGCACCGCCAATCCCGCCACCGCAAAAGTGATTTTCAAGTAGGGCAAGAGTTGAGGAAAAGCTCCCCATAAATAATCGATATCAAAGTACTTTTCAAAAAACATCCTTTCACCCCTATCGACTTAAAAAATAAGGCTGTAAGGTGATCTACCCAACAGCCCATCACGAGTTATTTAGACTCAGCTTCCACTTTTTTCAGCACTTCAAATAAGTCGCGGCCATAATGTTTTACCATCAATTTATTGAGTGCATCCGTTTGTTTGATTTCTTTTACCGCTTCATCAAAAGCATTTGCCAATTCTTGTTGGTTTTTGTTAAACAGCGTCCAAGTTTTAATCACTGTAAATTCGTTATATACCAATTCATCTTTCAAATTATGATATGGACCTTCCGGATCGTTTATTTGTTTGTCGACCACCGGCTCCAAAGCAATTCCGCCATCCGCACGTCCTTCATTCACCCATTGCACAACATCCACAGCAAACGTATCGCCTGCCACCAATTTCACTGGATTGTCAGGATGTTCTTCGTTGTATTTCGCCACCACTGTGTATTGGGCATTATTGGCGGCAATCGGCGCAAGTTCCAAACCGGCAGCTGCAAAATCGGATAAATCTTTAATATTGGCATTTTCTTTTTTCAACAATAGACCAACGCTGCTGAGTCCTGTAAATTCTTTAGGGAAAATGTATTTTTCCGCTCTTTCATCCGTATAGAAAATGTTTTTGACACCCAAATCATATTTGCCTTGTTCGACCCCGATGAGCAGATCGTCATCTGTTGTTCCGATATATTCAAATTCATAGTCTTCCAGTTTTTCATCCACTAGTCTCAACATATCCAATTCATAGCCTGCCGGATTGCCTTTTTCATCTTGGTACGTAATCGGCTTCCAGGAAATTGCATAGGCCACTTTTACTTTTTTCACATCTGAACCGGATTCTTCCGCTTTTTTATTTTCCGAATCGGAAGCATCTTCTCCTCCGCAGGCAGCCAGTGAAGCCGCAAGTAAACCGATAGCCCCTAATTTCAATAATTTTTTCAACTTCATTGTTGATTCCTCCTAATTATGATTAAATTTATAATTTTAATGCTGATTCCGCCAATTTTTTGATGGTCAAGTCATCCATCGGCGGATTATGAAGACCTGCGCGGACATCGCGATAATAGCGCTGCAACGGATTGTTGCGCTGCAAGCTTTTTGCCCCCACAACTCTCATCGCTTTGTCGACGATGGCAATCGCATTATTGGTTACCGTATATTTGGCAACATTCACCGCATTGACGATGTTGCCCGCCTCTTGTGCAGCAAGATTTCCTTTGTTGATTAATTCGATATAGCTTTGGGCTGCGCCGTAAAGGGTGAAGCGTGCTTGTGCAAGAAGCAAATCGATTTCCCCGATAAGTGATTGCACATTCGGCAAAGTGGCAATGGTTCCTTGAATGCTGTTTGGCGAATGATGATTGGCAAATTCCACCGCATAGTCCCGGGCTGCCTGGGCGATGCCGAGATAAGTTGCCGGAATGATCAACAACCAGCCATTCAATTTAAATCCCGTTTGGTAATTCGGAATTTCCACCAGGTCGGATTCATCCACTTCCACATTTTCCAATACCAAATCATGGCTTCCCGTCGCTTTCATGGCAACGGTATCCCATGTTTCCTCGATGGATAGCCCTGCTGCATCTTTATGGATTAAGAAGTTTCCGGTGCTTTCAATCTCCGGAATCCAAGCGGTCACCAAAAAATAATCCAATTCCGGCGAACAAGTGGCATAGGCTTTGCGGCCGTTGATGACCCACTTATTGCCCTTTTTCACAGCGCTCGTTCCGGGACGTCCTCCGCGGATCGGGCTCCCTGTGATGACTTCGCTGACGATTTTGTTGATGATCGCCCCTTTTTCCACCGCTTTTGCAAAATCAGCCAGTTTCTCTTTTGGCCAGCTTTTCGTTTCGTAAACATCCCCTACCGTAAGCAGCGTCCAACCGATGGAAAGGGCTGTGCTTCCATCGTAACTGCCCAATGTTTCTTGCAGTAAGATGGCATCGTAAACGTTGAACCCTTCACCGCCGTATTCCTTTGGCAGCGTCACTTTTGTGTACCCGATTTCACGCAATTTGTTTATATTGTCATGAGGGAAAAGGGATTGTTCATCGTTTTCTTGGGCATGCTCTTTAATGGATTGCTCCAGATTTCCCAATTTTTCTAACCATTTCCGCTGTTCTTCCGTTTTGATAAATAGTTCTTTCACGGAAATTTTCACAACCTTTCAATAAGAAAAGGAATTTAACTAATCCAATAAATATGATTAAATTACTATGATATGATTCTACATTTTTCGACTTTATTAGTCAATAACATATTCTGAGTTTTTTAGTTGGAATTGTTTTTCTCGAAAAAACCTATTTTTTCGTGATAAGACGGGAAAATTTTCCTCTGCCAACTAAATATCAACTTGATAGGTTGGAATTGTTTATCGTTTTACTGGACGGCATTTTCCTTGTCAATATAAACCTTATAATTTTAATAAGAATTATAAGAAAAAACACCAGCCCATCTGTTGGAGCTGGTGTTTGGGTATTAAGATTTACATTTTTTCCGGTGCTGACACGCCGATTAATCTTAGAGCGTTGGCAAGGGTAACCCGAACGGCTTGAATTAATGCAAGGCGCGCTTCTGTCAATTCTTTGTTGTCCGGGTTGATGACTTTTTCCGCATTGTAGAAGCTGTGGAAGGATGCCGCCAGTTCTTGAATGTAGTTCGCGATCCGGTGAGGTGTGCGGTGTTTTGCCGCTTCCGCCACTACTTGCGGGAAAGTGCCCACGATTTTTAGCACTTCTTCTGATTTTGCATCCGTCAATAAATCCAGGTTTTCCAATGATGGTTGGAAGCCTTGTTCCTCTGCGGCACGCAAAATCGAACAAATGCGTGCATGGGCATATTGGGCATAATACACCGGATTTTCGTTGGACTCGGCAACGGCCAAATCCAAGTCAAAGTCCATATGGGAATCGCAGGCCGTTTTGACGAAGTAGTAGCGGACCGCATCCAAACCGACTTCTTCCACAAGTTCACGCATGGTTACGGCATTTCCTGTCCGTTTGCTCATTTTATATTTTTCGCCGTTTTTATAAAGCTGCACCATTTGGATAATTTCCACTTCCAACTTATCCCGGTCATAACCGAGGGCTTCGATGGCCGCTTTCATGCGCGGAATGTAACCATGGTGGTCTGCTCCCCAAATATTGATGAGTTTATCGAAGCCGCGCTGAATTTTATCTTCATGGTAAGCGATATCCGGTGTCAAGTAAGTGTAGGAACCGTCTGATTTAATCAACACGCGGTCTTTGTCATCGCCGAATGTTGTGGAACGGAACCAAGTTGCCCCGTCCTTCTCATAGATGTGGCCGTTTGCTCTTAATTTATCCAATGCTTTGTCGATTTTTCCGCTTTTATATAATGAAGTTTCGGAATACCATACGTCAAAGCGCACGCGGAAGTTTTCCAAGTCTTTTTTCAATTTTTCCAGTTCAAGGGCGAGTCCATTTTCACGGAAGAAGTTGAAGCGTTCTTCATCGGATTTTTCCAGGATGGAATCCCCATATTGTTCAGCGAGTTTTTTCGCAATTTCGATGATGTCCTGGCCGTAGTAGCCATCTTCAGGCATTTCCGCCTCAAGTCCAAGCGCTTGTTTGTAGCGGGCTTCCAAGGAATAAGCCAAGTTGTTGATCTGATTTCCGGCATCGTTGATGTAATATTCGCGAGTGACATCGTATCCTGCGAAATCCAGCACATTGCATAGGGAGTCGCCGAATGCAGCACCGCGGGCATGTCCTAAGTGAAGGTCGCCTGTAGGGTTCGCGGATACAAACTCCACTTGGATTTTTTCGCCGCCTCCAGCATTTGACCGGCCATAATTTTCACCTTGATCGAACACCGCTTTCACAATATCGGCAAGGAAATCTTTGCGTACAAAAATGTTGATGAAACCAGGTCCGGCAATTTCCACTTTTTCGATTTCTGTGCCTTCTGTTTCAAGATTGCCAACGATCGCTTCCGCAATTTGGCGGGGAGGTTTTTTCGCAAGTTTCGTCAGTTGCATGGCCAAGTTTGTGGCGAAGTCGCCTTTCGTTTGATCTTTTGGCACTTCGATCTGAACTTGAAAATCCGTCCCCTCTTCCAAAAGTTGCGCTTTTTCTACAGCCGCCTTTAACAAGTTTTTCAGTTTTTCCTGCAATTGTTCTACCGCATTCATGCTTGTCCCTCCGTATATTGAATTTCCAATGTATAATGACCGACTGATTGTCCACTAATTATTAAATCATACTGCACATTGAATCTGCCACTGATATTATTTTCTTCCGTATGTTCAAACCCCAGACGATGCGTTTTCGTTTGCAGCGGCAACGTTCCGAAGGCTGTGTCGTAATGACCGTTTTGTCTGCTTTCCAGGCTGAATGGCAGCCGCATATTGACAGCTCCACTGCGCAAAATGAGTGCATGGTCGTTGTTCATTTTCACCGTTGTGCGGATTGTTTGGTCTTCCATTATTTCTTCATATCGCAAATACATTTTATCGTTCTTTTTCAACCAAACTCCCTGAATCCACAGTTCGTAGGTTTCCTCGTCCCCTTCGATTGGGCGGATCGTTGAAATGACTTTGATTTTTACGTTTTTTTCAACACTCATTTCCTGTGGGCACTCCTTATGTAATACTATAACCTATTTATTATAGGATGATTTTCCATTCCTTATCAAGATGGAAGTGGAGTTTGTTCTATTCTATTTAACCGCCTTAAGGCACCCGTTTTCTTTGCAGATTTTAAGCCTATTTTGTCCATACCGCCTGATTTGTGAACAGTTTCCCCTCTCCCGCTCCAAAAAAAGAAGATTAAAGTTCATGAAAAACTTTAATCCCCTTTCTATCAATATCTTACTTGATCCATCCCAAAATCATTTCTCTTAATAATTTGGAAGCCGTATTCACGGTCATCTCGGAGTGGTCGTAAACAGGCGCAACCTCCACCAAGTCAAATCCAACGACATTCACTTCGCTTCTTGCAATTTCATGGATGGCCGCAAGCAGTTCTTTGGACGTAATGCCGCCGCAATCCACTGTCCCTGTGCCAGGAGCAAAGGCCGGATCCAGCACGTCAATATCCGTTGTGATATAAACATTGCGGCCTTTCAATGTTGGAAGCACTTCTTTCAACGGTTCGAGCACTTCAAACTTTGCGATATACATGCCGTTTTCTTTCGCCCATTCAAATTCTTCTTTCAGTCCTGAACGGATGCCGAAAGAATATACATTGCTTGGACCAATCATTTCCGCAATTTTCCGGATCGGCGTTGCGTGGCTCAATGGTTCCCCTTCATAATCCGTGCGCAAATCGGTATGGGCATCAAAATGAAGAATGGCTATATCCGGATATTTTTCATAAACGGCTTGCACCACACCCCATGTCACCAAATGCTCTCCACCCATTCCAACCGGGATTTTTCCATCTGCCAAAACTTTCTTTACAAACTTCTCAATTTCATCCAATGATTTTTGGGCATTTCCGAATGGAAGCGGAATGTCGCCCGCATCGAAAAATTTCACTTCATCCAATTCACGGTCAAGATATGGACTGTACTCTTCCAGGCCGACAGAAACTTCGCGGATTCTTGCCGGGCCGAACCGGGAGCCTGGTCGGAAGCTGACCGTCCAGTCCATCGGCATTCCATATAACACCGCTTTGGACTCTTCATAATTTGGATGGCTTTTTATAAACACATTTCCGGAATATGTTTCATCAAAACGCATATGAATCACCTACTCTATTGATCTTTTTCGGAAAAGCTGAAAATTTCGAATTCAAAGGAATTCGGAACTTTTTTCGACATTTTTCGTATTCACTTATAGATTCGGAAATCAAAATGCATCCCAAGAAAATTGCCCTTTTCAAAAATTGCATTTCATACAGAAAAAGTATAGACGTTTTTAGACAAAAGGCAACAGTTTTTTTAAGCGCATTCTCGATTAAACTGCCATTTTCAAGTCCATACTATGGGTAATTGGAAGAAATGAGGTGAAATGGATGGATCGAAGACGGAGTTATCAGCGGAAAATGAGACGGCAAAAACGGAAAAAACGGATGGCTTTCTACACGATCGCTTTTGTATGCGCAATGGTTGTGGCCCTGGGCGGTTTGAGATTGTATGCGCAAATTGCCGGAGCTCCTCCACTCACGATACCGAAAGCATCCGTTTTCTTGGACCGGAATGGCCATCAAATCGGGGATCATTTCACGGATCAACGCCGCTATTGGAAAGAGCTTGATGAAATTTCACCTTATTTAATAGAAGCAACCATCGCTGTGGAAGACAAAGATTTTTATCAACATCACGGGTTTGACATTCCAAGAATCGCCAGCGCCATTTTGACGGATTTGAAAACCCGCAGCAAAGCGCAAGGGGCGAGCACAATCACCCAGCAATTGGCTAGAAATCTTTATTTGACATTGGATAAAACTTGGACAAGGAAGATAATGGAAGCCGTTTATGCTTACCGTCTGGAAATCTTTTATTCTAAAGATGAAATACTAGAAGCCTATTTGAATACGGTCAACTACGGCCACGGCATGTATGGGGTCGAAGCGGCGAGCAAATACTATTTCGGCAAATCCGCCAGCGACCTGACGTTGGCGGAATCCGCCATGCTCGCCGGCATTCCGAAAGGGCCAAGTATTTATTCCCCTCTCAATAATTATGACAAAGCCGTCCAACGGCAGCATTTAATACTCGCTTTGATGGAAGATCAAAATAAAATCTCGGCGGAAGAAAAGGAACGGGCATTGTCGGAAAAAATCGTGCTGAAAAACGATCAATGGACCGCTTCCAAAACAGTCGCGCCTTATTTCTTGGACGTCGCTTGGCAAGAAGCGGCGGACATTTTGGAAAAGAAAAACTTGAATATCCGTTCCGGCGGCTGGGTCATTAAAACGACGTTGAACCAGGCCCATCAAAAAGCGGCGGAAGAAGCCATCGAGAAAAACATGCCGGACAACGACCTGCAAGTGGGGCTTGTCAGCATGGATGTCAAAACCGGCCAAGTAACGGCCCTTGTCGGTGGACGCAACTATCAAGAAAGTTCCTATAACCGTGTAACACAGGCCCTTCGCCAACCGGGTTCCGCCATCAAGCCGTTCTTATATGCGGCGGCATTGGAAAACGGTTTTACACCGCTCACTTTCTTGGACGTGGGTGAAACGATCTTTACGTACGACAATGGACGGGCCACTTATAAACCCCAAAACGTCAACGGGAAATTCGCGGATGGCGACATGTCCATGGCTCAGGCAATTGCCATCTCAGACAACATTTATGCGGTAAAAACGCTGGAACAAATCGGGTATGATAAATTCCGTGAAATGTCGAAGAGGTTCAATTTGCGGTATTCCAACAAAGATAATCCATCCATGGCACTGGGCACGATTGAAAATTCGCTGTATGATTTGACGAACGCCTTCAACATCATTGCAGCCAAAGGGGAATACCGGAAACCGACGACGATTTTATCCATTCAGAACGAAGAAGGCGAAATTGTTTACGAGTATGAAGAGCCGCCGAAAGAACAAATCATTTCCGAACAGGATGCGTTCATCCTAACGCAAATGATGACAGGCATTTTCGATCCGGTGTTCAGCGATTACTCACCGGCAACAGGCGTTTCCCTCCGCTCCAGAATGACCCATACGTATGCGGCGAAATCGGGGACAACCGTTTCGGATCAATGGCTCATCGGCTACAGTCCAAGTTTGACAGCCGGCGTTTGGAACGGTTATGACCAAGGGAAAACGTTGTCGACCTCTTCGGAAATGTCGGCCCATAAGCAAGTGTGGATCGATTTCATGGAGGCCGTTCACCGGGAAAAACCGGATGAATCTTTCGAAGTGCCGGATGGCGTAAAAGGGGTCGTCATCGATATTGAAACGGGCAAACTGGCGACTGATGCATGTCCGAAACAACGGCTCATGTATTTAAAAGAAGAGGATGTTCCAACGAAAAAATGTACGGATCTTGATTTCTTTAATGAAGATACATGGAAAGGTTTGTTTGAACTGTTCCCGTTTGATTCCATCAAAGGGCTGTTTCATTGATCGGGTGCTGGTTTTAAACCAGCATCTTTTTTATTCAAAAGGTCAATAAAAAATAAAAAGCTTCCCCTATGAAAGAGAAAGCCTTTTGTAAATAGAGTTATTATGTGGCATTTGGCTTGGGATTTTCAAATACCGCATAGCACCTAACCCTATCTACTGAGTGTCCTAGTTATACTATTTATCATTATAACTTCAGTGTACTTATTTTTTAGAATGGTTTCAACAAAGGAACGAATATTACAACTTTTCGTCACATTTCCGCCATAAACTATTATTTTTTTTATCATAATTATTGACAACGCAAAAAATTTATTCCTGCACCGTCAAATCATCTTTCAATTGCTGGCTGCTGCGTTCCCACATGCCCTGATCATGATTTTGAAGAAATTCCGCCAGCACTTTCTTTGATTCATCATCCATATGATCTACGATAATTTTGCGCTTCAAGGATTTGTCCATTTTGTTCACATGGTCGGCCAAAATTTTAAAGCCTCTCCGTTTTTCCCGGTTGACCACCATTTCGCAAGCGGCAACCCCTGCGTAATACGGTCCGTCTTCTTTCACGTCCACCGTCACCCATACAAGCCAGTAAGGTTTTCCGCCGGCGGAATCTTCCCGGTTTGTCGTGAATTTGATGCCCTTTTCCACCGCGCTTTTGGCGTGCATGGCTCCCATATCAATAAATGCCTGTTTTTCTTCTATATCAATGAATACCGGAGTGACATTTTCCAGCGAGATTGTGCCGATTCCAAACCCTTTGTGGCCATCCGTCGGGTCGTTTTTAATGATGGTGAAAGAAATCTTTTGTTTCGGTTTTTCTTGATTTGTCATATTGTCATCCCCTCCGTTTAAACCTATTATAATAACTATACTTACAATTTATCCACTAGGAGGTTGCGTCATGCCGGTAGTAACAATCAAAATGTTGGAAGGTCGCACAGATGAACAGAAAAAAGCGATGGTTGAAAAAGTGACGGAAGCGCTTGTTGAAACGATTCAAGCAAAACCTGAAGCCGTAACAATCATCATTGAAGAAATGCCCAAAAATCATTATGCAACAGGCGGCGTACGGGCTTCCGACAAGTAAATGGCAAAGCGGGCCACCCGATGTGAAATTGCGGGATGTTCCGTTTCAAATTATCAGATATTCACAAAAGCAAAGGGTGACCCTTTCGTCACCCTCTACTTGTAATTGCCTGCTTTTTTTGCAAATTCATCCATCGAAAGCCCCGGTTCGATGCCCAATCGTTCCAAAGTATATAAATCTTCTCCCAAATTCACTTTACCCTTTCTTGTCGTAACAGCCATCCGGTAACCCGCTTTTTTCACCGCATTCAAATAGTTTTGATTATATTGGCCAAATGGATAAGCAAAATAATAAGTGCCTAAAATATTTCTGCTCTTGGCCAAATCATTATATAAGTCCTTATATGAAATCGTGATTCCCTTTGCTTTATTCCCTACCAGACTATGTAAATCATGAGTGTGGCTTCCGTAGCGGAAGACATCGCTCAACTCATCCATATCCTGTTTGCTGAAGAATCGCAGGGTATCCCATTGGAAAGGCTGCTTTTCAGAAGGAATTCTGCTTGTTATGATAAATTGTTCTGCGGTAAAGCCGTATTCCTTCAAAATCGGGTAAGCATACTCCCTTGTGCTTGTTATGCCGTCGTCAAAAGTAAGAACCACCGCTTTTGCCGGAAGATTCACTTGCCGTCTCAAATATCTTTCCAAATCATAGAGTGAGATGGTTTGATAACCATTGTTTTTCAGCCATTGCATTTGGTTGTTGAATTCGATGGTGGTCACGGTTGTATTGGCATTGGCGAATTGGGAATTCGCTTTTTCTTCCGGAGTTAAAATGTGGTGATACATTAAAATCGGCACACCATAGTCCACGCTTGTCCGATATTTCGGCATATAACCGATTCTGCCACCTACATCCACTTTCCAATAATTCTTGCTGTAATCACTGATGATCGGATAACGGATACCAGCATGAATCGTGATCATCGGTTCCAATTTTCCCGAGGTGTTGTCAAACACTTCCACATCACTGTTGATCAACACCGTCGTATTCGAATTTTTGGCCTTCGTATTGACGTTGTTTGTTGTCCAAGTGACCGAACGATACACATCCCTTTTGGCGATGAAGCCGTAGCCATTTCCGAATTTGACTTGCCACCAGTTTTGGCCATAATCTTTGTCAATGACCAGCGGCTGATTTTTCTTCATCGTTGCGATCGGTACCAGTGCGCCGGTGCGGTTATCGTAAACCTTGACATTGTCATACAAAGGAACGGCATAACTCACCTTGCTTGCTGCTTCCCCCAAATTTGGGGCAATCCATAACAGGGGAAACATCAATAAAAAAATTCTAAGATATTTTTTCATGCTGCATTCCTTTCTTTAAGGTAGTCAAACTCTATTATAATATAATTTCTTCTTTCTTCCAGAATATTTTAAGAATTTTTAATACGGAATGTTTCCCCATTATTATGGTTTTTTAACAAAAATCAATGCGAGCCACATCAATCATCCAATTATTTTGCATTATTCAATAGCTTTTCCATTTCGATTTTTAAACTTTGATC
Organism: Ureibacillus sp. FSL W7-1570; assembly: GCF_038593265.1. Classification (GTDB taxonomy): domain Bacteria; phylum Bacillota; class Bacilli; order Bacillales_A; family Planococcaceae; genus Ureibacillus; species Ureibacillus suwonensis. Next base: position 2,890,931 of record NZ_CP151979.1, on the reverse strand, counting down.
TAAGGTTGGATCCATCAGCGCTTCTTTCGGATAGTAAACTTTATGGTCCTTTTTCATGCGGCCGGCAATGGCATCCACAATGAAAGACTCCTGGGACAATTCCCTGATTTCGCCATTCGGCATTTCCAAAAAAATTGGGAATCGGTTCGTTTCTTTATCCGGCTCATAGTAATCGTAAGGCAAGTCCGATGTGCAGTCGTGATAAATATAGTAATCCGTATCCACACCCGCTTGACGGAAAAGCTCTTTTAATCGTTCGAAACGCTCCGGCTCTTCTTCCGGGTTGAGATTGATGTATTTGAACAATTTGCGGTTCACAAATCTCGTACTCAAATCTCTTAATATCGGATCCTTTTCCTTCATCCACATTTTGAAATAGGTCACTAATAAATACTCATCCAGTTCAAGGTAATCTTCCACCGTAATCTTATTTTCAAAGAAAGATTGAAAATGAACCGGTTCAAAGGTGAATTGATATCCTTGTTCATACAAATGTTTTGTTCTTTTGAGGATGTTGTGCAACAACACTTCCGCACTGCGTGAAACGGGGTGGAAATACACTTGCAGGTACATTTGATAGCGGGACATGATATAATCTTCCACCGCATGCATGCCGCTGGATTTAATGACGACTTTCCCCTTTCTCGGACGCATGACGCGGAGAATTCGTTCCATATCGAAATGGCCGTAACTTACCCCGGTATAGTAAGCATCCCTTTGCAAATAATCCATCCGGTCGGCATCGATTTGACTCGATATGAGGCTGACCACAAGCTGGTTTTCATAAGTTTTTTCAATCACTTGGGCCACTTTTTCAGGAAAATCGTCCGATACCCGCTTCAAAACCGCATTTACTTCTGTTTCCCCCAGCAATATTTTTCTTGTGAAATATTCATGGTCCGTTTTAAACACATTTTCGAACGCATGGGAAAATGGACCGTGGCCCAAATCGTGGAGCAGCGCCGCGCATAGCACCAGAAGGCGTTCATCCTCATTCCAATCGGGTCTTCCGTGAAATACATCATCCACAATGCGGCGGACGACTTCATAAACCCCCAGCGAATGATTGAATCGGCTATGTTCCGCACCATGAAACACGAGATATGTCGTGCCCAGCTGGCGGATCCGGCGCAAACGCTGAAATTCTTTTGTTCCAATCAAATCCCAAATCACTTGGTCTCGAACATGAACATATCGGTGCACGGGATCTTTGAACACTTTTTCTTCCGGAAGTTTTTGTTTTGCATATTCCACCAAAATTACCGCACCTCGTTCCTTCCAATTCTTACTATCTATTATAAGAAATTTTCTAATTTTTTACACGCCATTGTTGTTGTGGAAGCCGGGAGAATTTCGGGTGCGGCTTTTGGTGGAGGCATGCATTTTCCCAAAACCGCAAGGAAATCCCGGAAAGCCGCAAAAATTTCCATGTATCCCCATCCACCACAGGTTTTATTGGATAAAAACGATTATATTTGAAACTCCGATGATTAAAACAACCTCTTATGGCCAAAGCTGATAAAAAATAAAACAAGCTACCTTCTACCACGATAGAAAGTAGCTTTTGTTTAATCCATCTTCAATTTGGCTTTCACTTTTTCCATTAATTCCTCTTCCGTTAATGCGTTTACCGGTCTGCCGTTGACGAAAGTGAAAGTTTTTTTGCGGCCGGGTCCGCAATAGGATTGGCAACCGATGACGATCGTTGCATCGGGATCCAACTTTTTCAATTTCGGAATGAGCGTTTTTAAATTGACGGCTTGACATTCATCGCAAACTCTAAATTCGTTTGCCGCCATATGATCAACAATCCTTTCTATCAATCAAATTCATTTTTTAGCCTAAAAGATATTTTAGACTATAGCCACACTTCCATTCAAGTAAAAAGGACAAATATCCAACAAAGGACTGAATTCCGCCTTTTTTGCTAAATTCATATAAAAAATTCATCAGAAAAATGAATAAAATTGGAACTTGTTGGACACGATATGTTTTGACAATAAGAAACTACTACATTAACAGGAGGGTTAAACAATGGCAAAAGTCAGACAGGATGCATGGTTAAAAGAAAACGACGAACTGCTCGCCGAAGCGGTATTAAGACATGTAAAAGAAGGAAGTACGCAATTGAACGCTTTTGAAGAAGCCGGAGATAAATTGAATCGGACTCCTGCTGCATGCGGTTTCCGATGGAATGCCGTTGTTCGCAAACGTTATGAAAAAGAACTGGAAGAAGCAAAAAGAATCCGGAAAGAGCGGATGAAATTGTTGGGTGTGAACGGCAGAAGACGTTCGCCGGGTGTGTATTTGCTTCCGGGATCAAACGGGGAATCCAAGCCTATTTCCTTATCTGATATGAATTTAGATATTGTCATTGCATACTTGTTGCGCCTGCAATCCCAGGGAGGCAACGACAATGAAGCGACAAAATGGCGTCAAATTGCAAACTCCGCTACTGAAAAAATAAAAGAATTGGAAAAAGAAGTGGAAAAACTGCGCAAGGAAAACAAACAAATCCGCGAAGATTACGAGCAATTTGTTCAAATCATGAACCGCGCCCGCAGACTCGTTACATTGGAAGATGAAGAACCGCGCATTGCACCGGTATTTAAAATGGAGAAAAACGGGAATTTAGTTGCCGATTATTCCCATATGCAACAACAATCTAGCAAAGAAAACGTAGATGTGCCGAATTGATTCGCCATCTACGTATTTCCAAGCATTTTTGCATTCCGCTCCAAAACTCTCTTTAAATAAAAAGAATATAATTGCAATTCATCGCCTTCCAGAGGCTGGAACAATACATCCCCAGAAAGTGAAGCGAGCAGCTGTTGAACTTGGATGACGGTTTCCTGAACGGTGATGGGACGGTCCAACAATTCGCTTAAACTGGCCATCACATCAGGCTGTATTTTCGGATATTGAAATTTTGTCTCTGCATCTTTCAAACTGGTTTCATAAAAATGTTTAATCAGTTCCGCACGCTCGCTTCCACTGCCTTCAATACATAAATAAATCTGGACGGCCACCCCATTGCGCAAACGGCGTTGGGATATCCCCGCAAATTTCTTTCCCCCGATGCTCAAATCATAGGAGCCGGGACAATAAGAACCCACAATTTCATAGGCCTGAATTTTTTCTGCGGCTTCGGAAAACAACAGCTTTATAAATTGCAGCATGACTTCATAACCCATGTTAATGCTGATGGAACCCGGGGCTTCCGAAAGGACGATGGAAATATTTAAAATCCCCTTATCCAGCACGACCGCAAGCCCGCCGGAATTTCGGACAATCGCTTCATAATGGGCTTTTTTCAACATCTCGATTCCCTTATGGATATAAGGCATGCGGTGATCTTGAATGCCCAACACGACATATGGGTGGTGCACCCATGTGCGGACAACCGGAACCGACAACCCTTGTCCCACCAATTGGCAGAGCGTGTCATCCATCGCAAACGATTCAAGGGGGGTACGGTCCATGGAAAGGGATTGATCGATAAAACGCCACGTTTTTTGCTGTAATAATGAATGCATTTTGTTTGCTCCTCACAATAGGTTCAGCACAATTTGCTTTCGGTACAGTTCAAGCATACACAAAAACAATTGTGAATAAAAGTGGGCGATTTCATGAAAGGTTCATTAAATTTAAAGCTTAATCGGGAGGAAAATTTCTTGATTTATGCTAAGATTATTTTGAACGATTATCAATCGAAGGAGTGTTAATGTAATGAGCGAAGCAGCATTTACTTTAGACGGCTGGTACTGCCTGCATGATTATCGTGCGATGGACTGGACTTCCTGGAAACTGCTTTCTGAAGAAGAAAGACAAGCCGCATTGGAAGAATTTTATCAATATCTTGATAAATTGGAACAAGTACACGAAGCAAAAACCGGTTCCCACGCCTTCTATTCCACAATTGGCCAAAAAGCGGATTTCATGTTCATGATTCTCCGCGAAACGCCAGATGAAATTCACGAATTGGAAACGGAATTCAACAAATTAAAAATTGCCGATTATACAATTCCGACATATACTTATTTCTCGGTGGTGGAGCTTTCAAACTATTTAGCAAACGGTTCCAACGAGGATCCTTATCAAAATCCTTATATCCGTTCCCGTCTATATCCTGAACTGCCACGAACAAAATATATCTGCTTCTATCCAATGAACAAACGACGTCTATTGGATGACAACTGGTATATGTTGCCGATGAGTCAGCGCCGCGAGTTGATGCGCTCCCATGGCGAAATTGGCCGCAAATATGCAGGTAAAGTAAAACAAATAATCACAGGCTCTACCGGTTTGGACGACCATGAATGGGGCGTAACACTCTTCTCTGACGATATGCTACAATTTAAGAAAATTGTGTATGAAATGCGTTTTGATGAAGCTTCCGCCCGCTTCGGGGAGTTTGGTGAATTCCTTGTAGGTACTTTATTGGATAAAGAAAAATTCGCTAAACTTGTGAAAGTTCAATAATAAAATTTAAGCGAGACGCTTTTGGGCGTCTCGCTTACTCATGTTCATCAGGCGTTTGCAAAATCAAAATCACCGTTTGCGTGAAGAAACCGATGAAAAGTATCAAAATGAAGAGATACCAATGGAGTGGTTGATTGAATAATCCCGCAATCACAAATGACAAAATCGCACTGACGACTATCCCAACCCAAATTCCAAGTTGCAATGTAACCAACCTCCAGATTAATCGTTTTGGCTCCCTTCTCCCCTTTTTTTAATTAACTATTCCCTAAATTGTCACCAACTAACACCGTTACTCATATTCTATTCAATAGTGTTGCATGTCGAAACATGTCAATCGTTTCTATTCTATTTTATTGCGATGGAGCGTACTTTATACAGGCTTCACCCCGTTTCATCTACTTTATTCAATCAATTTAAACATTTTTTTCAATTATTATTCTGATTCTTGATTGAATGCATACATTATGTTGAGGAGGTATGAAAAATCGCTGTTATTGCCGCTAACGAAGCACATGTTGCCTTACTTGCCCGATTGATGCGGGCGGAAGCGGAAGGCGATGGAGACCTTGGCATGCTGTTGGTCGGAAATGTCGGCGTCAATCGCGTAAGAGCAGACTGTCTGGATTTCAAACAGATACGCAGCATCGAAGATATGGTGTATCAAAGTCCTGGTGGCTTTGAAGCCGTACAAAAAAGCTATTTTTATCAGCGGGCGCGTCCACAAGATATTGCGTTGGCGCGCAGAGTCATCAACGGTGAACGCTTTGTTCCTGCCGACAGAGCCCTTTGGTTTTTCAAGCCTGAAGGAAGCTGCCCTGCCCAGTGGTATGGACAATGGAATTCCGGCCGATTCAAATCCCATTGTTTCTTTGCACCTGCTGAAGGTGCTTGTCCAGGCATCTAAAAATTGATAAGAAAGGATGTTATGATTGACTTATTATTATTGGGGTCCCGGTGCGTCGGGAAATCAATATTATCAACAACCGTTTTTCGGTCAAGGGCAAGTGCAACAAACGCCGCTTTCTGCCCAAAGCGGAAACGTCATGACACCTTCCGGAACTGTAGTACCTTCCACTGGACGACAAACGGAAGAATCGTATATCGAGAACATTTTACGCGAAAATATCGGCGTGCCCGGCACATTCTATTTCACATTTCCATCTTCGGAAACGTTACCGGGAGAAACCCGCGGAAATGTACTCCGGGTTCGCGGTACCGTATTGCAAGCGGGCCGAGATCATGCGGTAATTCGTGAAGAAAGTACAAATCACGTTTATTTATTACCGATGATTTATTTCGATTATGCCCGATTCGATGAAGGGTTCAGATATATTAATTCAGCCCGGCCAAGATCCCAGCGATAATGGAAAAAAGCCAATTGAAAAAGAGCGAATAGAAAAGTTTTTTCTAATTCGCTCTTTTTTTATTAACCTTGTATATATCTTTGCATATCCATCAATGAAGGTACAGGCCCATCGAGGCATTGTTCCTAATTTGCCATTTTGTTATGAACTTTATTTGAACAAGCCCCCCGCCTGATTATAAGCGGAATTTCCGGATTTCCATCTGCAGATTTTGGGCATTTTCGTTCAATTCCGCAGCCACTTTATTCACCTGTTCGATTGTCGTAGTTTGTTCTTCAATATTGGCCGCAACCATTTGAATTTCGCTTGCGGATTCTGTAGAAGCGTTCGAAATTTCATTGACCGCCGCTGAAACTTCCTCTGCACTTGCAGAAATTTGTTCGCTTGTGGCAGAGATTTCCTCAATCTGCCATTTCATTTTTTCGATGGCCTTCACTATATCAGCAAAAGATTGTCCTGCTTCTGTAATGACTTTTACACCGTCTTCCACCGAATTCAAGGAATCGGATACCGCTTTTTCCACATTTTCTGTATCCCGCTTGATTTCTACCGTCAAATCGGTAATTTGGCTTGCAGATTCTTTTGATTCCTCTGCCAGTTTGCGGACTTCTTCAGCCACAACGGCAAATCCTTTCCCATGTTCACCGGCACGGGCCGCTTCAATGGCCGCATTCAATGCCAGCAAGTTCGTTTGATCGGTGATTTCTGCAATCACTCTTGAAATATTTTCGATTTCTTCCGTCTGTTTGCTCAATTTTTGAACCAATTCATTCACAAGATTTGTAGACTGGTTAATGGTGTCCATTTGTTTTTCCGCATGACGGATAATCTCTCCACCATGGGAAGCCATATCGCTTGTTTCCAATGAAGTGGAATGCAGCACTTGAGTGGATTCCGCGATTTTTTGCACGCCGATCGCCGTTTCATCCATCGCACGGGCCGAATCATTGGCCGCTTGGGAATTCGTTTGGGCCACTTCCGCTGTGGAATTTACCCGGCGAGTCATTTCTTCGGCAGAAGCGGAAATTTCCTCCGTGCTTGCGGAAAGCTGTTGAGCGGCTGCACTTAATTGTTCCGCATTTTGCTGCACATTTCGAATAAGCGATTTCAAGTTATTTTTCATTGCATTGAAAGCTTCCGAAAGCTGGCCGATTTCATCTTTGGAGATCACTTTCAAATTCTCTTCCGTCAAATCGCCGGAAGAAACCACCTTTACCGCATCCACCACTTTTCTCAAAGGCAATGTAATCGTTTTCCTAACGAAATAAACTAAAACAAAGCTGACCATTAAGCTGGCTATTAACACGATTACCGCCGTAATGTTGGATGAGGAAATCGCCCTATTTGCCCCTTTCTTGATATCTTCCAATTGGCCTGTTTGATATTCGATCATTTTGTCTGTTGTATCAATCAGATTTTGGCTGATGATTTGAATATTTTCATGTTCCGATAATGTTTCCCCATTTTTCACTCTTTCAGCCACTTTGGAGAATTCTTGTTCAAAATTGTCTTTGGATTGTTTCAATTCATTGATATAGCCCTTCATTGTATCGGTTACCGCCAATTTTTCAAGCGACTCGATTTGCTGATCGATCAGCTGCATATATGTATTGACCATTTCATAATCATCATTATCTTCTATTAGCATGTATTTTGTTACGGATTTATCCAGCTGGGCCACTTGGTAGCGCACGGATGATATTTCCTGGATTGCCGTCACCCGCTCATTCAGCGCCACATCCACTTGGCGATCGATTCTTTGAAAATTGATAAAACTGACAATCATCGATATACATAAAAGTCCCATCAATGAATAAAAAGCAACATTCATTTTTCCCCCGATGCTCATCCCGGTCACCTCTTCAAAAAAATCTATTTTAAGCCTATTATACTACTTCATTTCCCTTTTTTAACTAGAAATTGCACTAAATTTCTCATTTATTACAAAAAGTTTCTAAATATTTCAAAGTTGCCAGTCCCATCGTCTTTGCAGCAATCAACATCGCTCTTTCATCAAAATTAAACTTTGGATGGTGATGCGGATAGGCCGTTTCCCAATCCGGATGTTTGGCCCCGGTGATGAAGAAAGTGCCCGGCACCTTTTGCAGATAATAGGCAAAATCCTCTCCTACCATGAGCGGGACGCATTCTTTCACTTCTTTCACTTCAGGCACATCCATTGCAACATCCGCAAGCAATGCCGTTTCTTCCGGATGGTTGACCACCGGTGGGTAACCTCTCGTATATGTAAATTCATAAGTCGCATTGGCGCCGTCACAAATGGACTTTGCCAGGGATTCAAGTTCCTTTTCGATTTGGATTCTTACATCTTCATCGAATGTCCGGACAGTTCCCTTCATTGTCGCTTTTTCCGCGATGATGTTGTAGGCTTTTCCCGCTTCGAATTGTCCCACAGTGACCACCGCATGTTTCAAAGGGCTGATTCTTCGCGAAACAATGGTTTGCACTTGGCTGACGTACTGCGCACCGAGGACAATCGCGTCAACGGCATTGTGGGGCTCTGCGCCATGCCCGCCTTTTCCTTGAATCGTCACTTCAAACATGTCCGGAGCCGCCATGATCGCACCATTCTTTACATGAATCTCCCCTAATGGCGTTGGAGCCCAAAGATGGGTTCCAAAAATCACATCCACCCCATCCAAACAGCCGTCTTCGATCATCGGTTTGGCACCGCCCGGCAACACTTCTTCCGCAAACTGGTGGATAAACACCACATTCCCGCAGATGGATTCCCTCATTTCATAAAGGGCTTTCGCCAAGATCAGCAAAGTGGCTGTATGTCCGTCATGGCCGCATGCATGCATAACGCCGTCCACTTTGGATTTATAAGGGATGTCGTTTTCCTCTTGGATCGGCAATGCATCAAAGTCCGCACGCAACGCCACCGTTTTTCCCGGCTTTCCTCCGCGCAAAACGGCCACCACGCCTCTTCCGCCTACTCCTTCACGAACCTCAAGACCCAGTTCTCTATGAAAGTTCGCAATATATTTTGGCGTATTCACTTCTTCAAAAGATAGCTCCGGATTTGCATGCAAATATCTCCGAATGGAAACCATTTCCTCATAATACTTGTCCAATGCCAACAATAGACTGTCCAATGTATGTACCCCTTTCCGAGTTGCCAAAAATACTCCTTCCATGTTCTATGGTAACATGAAACATTTATTAAATGTGTCGAAATCTTATGAATTTATTCACCAAATTTCGTTACTTTTTTCATGGCCGCACCGGGTCGAACCGTCCCCTGGAACACAAAATAAAATGGCGGCTTAAAGTCATGCATGCGACTTTAAACCGCCCTTCACAGATTAATAGATTCGGCTTTTTGCAACGCCGACGATCACCAATGTCCATCCGATCAAAAACAGCACTCCACCGATTGGCGTGATTGCGCCCAATACACTGATGCCGCTCACAGCCAAAACGTATAAGCTGCCTGAGAAGAATAGAATCCCGAAAGTCATTGCGAGAAATGACCATTTTAACGGAGATGTATCACCGATTAATCTTGGATGCATTAAAATGCCGACCAGAATGATTCCTGCCGCGTGAAACATTTGATATTGGACTGCCGTATCCCAAATTGACTCCCCATATGCATCCAAAACACCTTTTAATGCATGGGCGCCAAATGCCCCCAATGCGACAGCCAGAAAACCGAAAACCGCACCTGTAATGATGGAACCTTTCATCTACATAACCTCTTTTTCTGAATTTTAAAAATCAAAAATCGAATCCCCATTCGCATCCTCGTCCTCTATTTTCCTTGAAGGGAGAAGACGATTTCCGCCTGTTGCATACAGTTGGGGTTGGCCCTGTTCTGTCACCGCCGGATGTTTCGGTTCATTCAACGCCACATCACATAATGCGCGAACGGCGATCAACAATTCCCGAAGTTCCTGTTCATTTTCCGTTTCTCTCGCTTTTAAAGCATACCGTTCAATTTCCCCGAACAATCTTTTATAGGAAATCATTTTCTCCCCCCTTTGAATTCTTTCGGTTCAAATTTTAAACAATCCGTTCCGGAAGATTGTTTAACGACAACGGATGGAAGCTGCCTCGTCTTAAATTGATACGCTGCGCAGCCACGGGGATGATTAGGATCCCACGTTACTTTGAAAAATTTGCATTTAAAACAGTCAACTTTCATGGGAATCCCACCTTTATTCCAATGTACCAAATTTCATAGACAGTGAAAAGTTGAATGAATTTTGTTCAAAAACTCGTTATAAACGAAGACATTACTCCAAACACCAGTCAATCGGTTCCTTGCCCCAGGCGATGAGTTGGGCATTGATTTTCGAGAAAGGTCTGCTCCCGAAAAACCCGCGATGGGCGCTTAACGGACTTGGATGGGGCGCTTGCAAAATGGTGTGGTGGGAACCGTTCTTTTCGATAATGGCCCTTTTCATTTGCGCAGGTCTTCCCCATAAAACAAAGACAATCGGATCTTCCCTTTGTGCCAATTTTTCAATGACCGCATCGGTGAATTGCTCCCAACCCATCCCTTGATGGGAATTGGCCTGCCCTTGTCTTACGGTAAGAACCGTGTTTAACAGGAACACCCCTTGCTTCGCCCATTTCATCAAATACCCATCTTTTGGAATGGGACATCCCAAATCATGTTGCAATTCGATGAAAATATTTCGAAGGCTCGGCGGATGCGGCACCCCCGGCTTTACGGAAAAGCACATGCCGTGCGCTTGTCCGGGGCCGTGGTAAGGATCCTGACCCAGAATCACCACTTTCACCTCTTTGTATGGAACGGTGTAAAAGGCGCTCATCACTTCATCAATGGGCGGGTACACGATGTTTGTACTGTATTCTTTGGCAATGAATTTCCGCAAATTTTGATAGTAGGGCTTTTCAAATTCCTCCTGCAATATCTCCTGCCAATCATTGTCGAAAACTTTCTTCATGTCGAAACACCTCATTTTCAACCTACTCTAATACGCGGAGAGAATCAATAGTTGATTTTTAAAAGAACCCGATACTTCACGCCGAGCCTCCTTTTCATCCCCCACATTCTGACATCATCATTTTTCTGTATTCTGGCCATTTTTATAAAGTCAGGAGATGGATATAATAAAAATTGCAGAGAATGAAGCAGGAGATGAGGAAATTGTCATTGAAAAAAACGTTAACGATCGCCGGGTCTGACGCATCAGGCGGTGCAGGAACCCACGCCGATTTAAAAACTTTCCAGGAATACGGCACTTACGGTATGCAGGCTTTAACATGCATCGCCACAATGGATCCGGACCAAGGCTGGAAACATAGCGTTTATACCATACCGATAGACGTGTTAAAAGACCAATTAAAAACTGCGATTTCCACGGGCATTGATGCCTTGAAAACCGGAATGCTTCCAAATGAGGAAGTGATCCAGGTTGCCGCAGAAGGGATTCAGGCATCCGGAACAAACAATGTAGTCATCGATCCGGTCATGGTCTGCAAAGGCGAAGATGAAGTTTTGAATCCGGGCAATGTGGACGCAATGATTCGGTATCTTCTCCCCCTCGCTTTGGTAACCACGCCAAATCTTTTTGAGGCGGGACAATTGGCCGGTATGAAAACGCCAAAAACCATTGATGAAATGAAAACGGCCGCGGAAAAAATCCATGCATTGGGCGCAAAAAATGTGGTAATCAAAGGCGGCCGCTCCCTCGGTACAGAAAAAGCGCTCGATTTATTCTTTGATGGAAACAAGTTTTATGCATTGGAAACAGATCCGATAGCCACAAGTTATAATCATGGCGCAGGCTGCACCTTTGCGGCAAGCATTACTGCCAATTTGGCAAACGGTTTATCTGTAAAAGATGCGGTTGTCGCTTCCAAAGCGTTCGTTTCTGCAGCCATCCAACACGGCTGGAAATTGAATCAATACGTTGGACCGGTCATGCACGGGGCAAAAAACGTATACGGCGCTCCAACGGTGACCATCCAGGAAATCTGACCGCTCATATTGCTAAGCTCATCGCTCCCTTTCACTAGAGAATTTTCATGAAAAATAGCATGAGATGCAGGAATCACCCGTACAATGAAACTGTATGGGTGTTTCTTTTTATTCGCCCGATTCTAATTCATGTTGCTTTTTCTTTTCATAATGTGGAATTTTTTACTATACTATTGACATAGTCTTTCGGGAAAGGGGAATGTGAAGTGAAAGAAGTAGATGTGCAAGAGCTTCAAAAGATCATTGATTCTTTTGCAAACAAAGACGTCTATATACACCTGGAAACAACCAACGGCTCATATGCCACCCATTACAATGAACAATTTTTCAACGCGAGCGCATTCATCCGCAATGCGAAAATCCGATATGAGCATGGTAAAGTCATCGATGACAATCCCCACCGAATTGGATTGAAATTGGAAAATGGATGGGTTTATGCGCAAGGGATCACCCATTATGAATTAGATGAACAAGGACGGTTATTAATGGCCGGTTTAAATCAGGAAGGAAAATTGGCCATCGCACTGGAAATCAGTGAAACGCCATTTGCTTAAAGGAGGGATCAAACATGACTTTAAAACCTCAACGCCATATTTTAATGGTCTTTCCGCACCCGGATGATGAATCTTTCTCATCGGCCGGTCTTATCCGACTACACCGAAATATGGGAGTTCCGGTTACATATGCCTGCTTAACGTTGGGAGAAATGGGACGCAATCTGGGGAATCCTCCCTTCGCCACCCGTGAATCGTTGCCGGAAATTCGCCGCAAAGAGCTGAAAAAAGCCTGTGAAGCAATGGGCATTGAAGATTTACGGATGATGGGTTTCCGCGATAAAACTGTGGAATTTGAAGACGATGAAAAAATGGTGAAGCTCGTTCAAGAATTAATTGAGGAACTGAATCCTTCTCTCATCATCACATTCTTGCCGAATTACAGCGTTCATCCGGATCATGAAGCGACTGGCCGGGCCGTTGTCGAAGCGGTGCGCCGCATGCCGAAGAGTGAGCGTCCGGTTGTTTACGGCGTGGCCTTTGCAAACAACACCGTTGCCGAAATTGGAGAACCCGATGTCGTCATTGATGTTTCAAGCGTCAAAGAGGATAAATTGAAAGCGTTGCAAGCCCATGCTTCCCAAACGGCATGGATGATCGAAGAGAACCAAAAACGAGTGGATGAAGGCCAGCCGTTAAGTGATAGCTGGTTCCATTACGAAAAGTTTTATACGGTTACATTTGACGAAGAGTAAACGGAACTGTTTGGTAGTACAAACCACTGACAAGGTTTGTGCTACTTTTTTTGTACAAAAATAATAAAAATCTCACTGTAAATTTCATTTTTTTCAGACACTTGATAGCTCGCAACAGTTAATAATTTCCTACAAAATCGAGGTTAAATTCTCTGTCAAGAGAAATTTTTTTAATTTTTCGAGTTATCAAATTTTTATCATACCGAAATTGTTGTATAACAGAAATTTGAATTATGTTATATTTTTCACAAATTATTATACCGACCTGCCCAAAATGTACATTTCTGCATCTTGTTTATTTTTATCTTTTTTATACAAATAAATCGTCGAATATTCTTTGAGTAAAACTTTCCCTCCCCCTCCTTGCCGAAAAATTTAAAGAAAAATTATTGATAACTCAAAGATAGTTAATTGATATGGAATATTTTGAGAGTTGAATGTCACAAAATTTTAGTATTGAATTATAAGATTCTGTCTCCTAGAATAGTATCATGCGAAAGGGATGGAGCAGAAATAATTCGCTTTAAACAGAATAATTTTTCGCAAGGGGGAATTTGATATGGTGAATGTATCAACAGTAAAAAAACCGAATTTAACAAAAGAGAAAAAGGAAGTATCGGTAAAAAAGGCTAAAGATGTTTCCATAAATTACGACAAAATCAATCATATGGATTCTTTCAACAAGTTTGTAAGAAAGAAAAACGCCTTTTTATTCGGTACAACTGGGATATTTTTGTTCCTCTACATCTTATTGCCAATTTTAGCGTTCACACCTGTATTACAACAGAAGTGGATTGGCAACATTACTGGTGTTTGGGTTTATTCTGCCGGCCTTTTCGTCATGACAGTGGTGCTTTGCGCTTTATATACAAAAATGGCACCAAAATTCGATCAAATCGCTGCTGATGTTTTACGCGAATATGAACAAGGTGGTGCAGAGTAATGAATTTAGTGACAGTAATATTCTTCTTGGGAATTGTAGGTTTGACATTGGTCGTAACGTATGTTGCCGCCAAACGCACATCTTCGGCCAGTGATTTCTATACAGCCGGCGGCGGATTAAAAGGTTGGCAAAACGGGCTAGCCATTGCCGGTGACTATTTATCGGCAGCTGCGTTTTTAGGGGTATCCGGTGCGATTGCGCTAACCGGATTCGATGGATTCTTCTTCTCTGTCGGGTATGTTGTAGCAAACTTGGTGCTTCTTTACATTATTGCTGAACCAATGCGCAATCTGGGACGTTACACATTGGCGGACATGTTGACTGCCCGTTTCACGGAAAAGCGCATCCGCGGCATCGCAGCGACTTCCACGATTACAATCGTTATCCTTTATATGATTGCCCAACTTGTTGGTGCAGGGGCTCTCATTAAATTATTGTTCGGCATTGATTATTGGTTGGCCGTGATTATCGTCGGCGTCATGATGACAACATACGTATTGTTTGGCGGAATGACTGCCACTTCCTGGGTGCAAATTATCAAAGCCTGCCTGTTATTGTTCGGTACAACAATATTGGCATTCTTAGTATTCTGGAAATTTGATTTTAGTTTAATGAAAATGTTTGACACCATCTCCACTCAACACGGGGATCAATTCTTAGTTCCGGGAATCAAATATACTTCCATGATCGATTCTGTATCGATGATGATGGCGTTGGTATTGGGAACATCCGGCCTGCCGCATATTTTAATGAGATTCTTTACGGTAAAAGATGCGAAAACGGCCCGCACGTCCATTTCTTGGACAACTTGGATTACGGCCATTTTCTTCTCATTGACAATTTTCTTGGGATTCGGTGCAATGCACTTTGTCGGTATTGACGTGATCAAGGCGGAAAACGCCGCCGGAAATACGGCAGCTCCACTATTGGCGGAATATTTGGGCGGCAACATTCTATTATCATTCGTTGCAGCCGTTGCATTCGCCACAATTTTGGCGGTAGTGTCCGGGTTGGTATTGACTGGCGCTTCTGCAATTTCCCATGATATTTATGGAGAAATTATCAAAGACGGAAAATTGACTGAGAAACAACAAGTATTGGCAGCCCGTATCGGTTCCATTTCAATTGCCGTGATTTCAATCATTTTGGCGCTGTTTGCCCAAAGCTTAAACGTTTCATTCCTTGTGTCATTTGCTTTCTGCATTGGCGCATCAGCCAACTTGCCGGTGATTTTATATACAATCTACTGGAAAAGATTCAATTCAAACGGGGTTATTGCTGCAATGGCAACAGGTTTGATTTCCTGCTTGGTATTGGGGGCATTGGGACCAAACGTATGGAGCCCAGTGGAAGGCGCGGCAATTTTTGTCGGCGATCCATTAGTTCCTCTTTCAGTTCCAGCCATCATTACTATTCCTTTAGGCTTTATCGCTGGATATTTGGGTACTGTACTCACTTCAAATAAAGCGGAAGACGCCGAAAAAATCTACAATGAAATCCGCGTTAAAGCGAATACCGGCGTTGCAGTATCCGAAGTATCACATCATTAATATTAAATAGTAGATTTTCATACCAAACACACCATTTTTTCACAAGAAATGGTGTGTTTTTTTGCATTGATTCACATTTTTCAATCGTGTTGCAGAAAAACTGTGCAAAAAGTATAAAATTTCGGAATATAATTTCTTTTTCTCAATATATAGACAATCGTATAAATAGCATTTATAGTGTATAAATATGCAATCCAAATTAAATGAGGGGTACTTATGACAAAAAAATTCAATCCATATATATGGTTTCTTTTTATATGTCTTTCAATATTGGGAATCTGTTTATTTATTATTCCGGTGGGCACGCCGGATGGACTTAAAGTTCCTGTTGCAATTTTTGCCAATGGACTTTCGGCTAAAGTCGTTTCTTTTATCCACTGGTTTGCGTATGTAGTGTTTATTATTGCAGCCGTTGGATCGATTGTGATGCACTTTGTACCGCAATCAGGGAAAGTGACGATTTTTGATGCGTTATTCCGCACCCGTTTGTTTTGGACGATCATGCGGGTTTTGGCGGTGATTTTTGCGACATTGTATTTGTTCCAAACCGGGCCGGAAGCGTTCACAAGCGAAAATACAGCCGGTTTGTTATTGAATCCGGATGGCGGCTTGGTGACGATGATGTTTTCGTTATTCCTGTTTGCCGGGTTGTTGCTGCCCCTTTTAACGGATTTCGGATTATTGGAATTTTTCGGCTCCATGATGGTGAAAATCATGCGTCCGATTTTCAAAATACCTGGACGGGCAGCCATCGACTGTTTGGCATCATGGGTTGGCGACGGTACCATCGGGGTCCTTCTAACTAACAGACAATATGAGGAAGGAAACTATACAGCACGGGAAGCGGCGGCCATTGCGACAACGTTCTCGGTCGTTTCCATCACCTTCTGCTTTGTGATTGTCGAGACGGCGGGGCTCAGCCAATATTTCTTGCAGTTTTACGGGACAGTCATTTTGGTTGGGCTGATTTTGGCGGTGATTATGCCGAGAATTTATCCTTTGAGAAATAAACCGGATACGTATTTCGACGGTTCTTCCCCCGAAGCTCACCGTGAAGATATTCCAAAAGGCTTTAATGTGTTTTCTTTCGGTCTGCAAAATGCGTTGGAAAAAGCCGAAAGCAATAAAAATTTATTGAAGGTCATTGGCTCCGGCTTTAAAAATGTGCTGGAAATGTGGTTTGCGATTACGCCCGTCATCATGTCATTCGGTACGATCGCCTTGATTCTTGCGGAATATACAAGCTTCTTTAAAGTGTTGGGAATGCCGTTTGAACCGATTTTACAGTTGTTCCAAATTCCTTTTGCAGATGATGCGGCCCAAACGATGATCATCGGCTTTGCGGACATGCTGCTTCCATCAATCCTCGGAGCAGGAATCGAGTCGGAATTGACGCGCTTCTTCATTGCAACGGTCTCCGTCACTCAATTGATTTACATGTCTGAAGTCGGCGGTTTGATTTTAGGTACAAAACTTCCATTAAAATTATGGGATTTGTTCGTCATCTTTTTAATCCGCACAATCATTTCGATTCCGATTGTCGCCCTTATTGCCCACCTCATTTTTTGACACGGTTAACACCATTTTCCTTTGTGAAAATGGTGTTTTTTTATTGTTTATACCATGAAAACGCTTTAACGATTTAAACAAATAAATTTTTCTTTTTTTATTGAGATTTCCTTGATTTTTTTGAAAGCTGTCTTTAGACTATTCTGTATATTATTTATATCCAAAAAGTTTTTTCTGAAAATTCGCATACATAATCGGTAGTATTTTGTGACAGTGTTAATAAATTTCATAAAATATCGAATCTTATGTTAAAATATATTAATGCTGAATGCTCATGGAGGTTTAAATTAAAATGGAAGTTGCTGATAAAAGTTTTACAGTGGAGAACATTTTAAAAGCACAACATCAGTTGAAAGATGTCGTCACTCACACACCATTGCAAAAGAATGAATATTTGTCTGAAAAATATGGCGCCAATATTTATTTAAAACGCGAAGATTTGCAATCAGTGCGCTCCTTCAAACTGCGGGGTGCCTATTATAAAATAAAAAAAATCGAAAATGAAGCACGCGCACGGGGCGTCGTTTGCGCCAGTGCGGGCAATCATGCCCAAGGTGTCGCCTATTCCTGCTCCCATTTAAAAATTAAAGGGACTATTTTTATGCCGCTCACCACACCAAAGCAAAAAATCGATCAGGTGCGCATGTTCGGCCGCGATTATGTGGAAATTGTGCTTGCCGGCGATACATTTGACGATTCCGCCAATGCGGCAATGGATTACTGCTTGGAACATGAGATGATCTTCATCCATCCATTTGACGATTATGATATTATCGCAGGACAAGGGACGGTCGGCGTGGAAATTTTAAATGATATCGATGAGCCCCTTGATTTTGTGTTTGGCGGAATCGGCGGCGGCGGACTCATGAGCGGAGTGGCTGCCTATATTAAAAACATTTCGCCAAATACGAAAGTGATCGGCGTGGAACCGGAAGGCGCTCCAAGTATGAAAGCCGCCTTTGAAAACGGAGGCCCAACCACTTTGGAAAAAATCGATAAATTCTGCGACGGTACAGCTGTTCAATGTGTCGGGCAAAAAACCTATGAAATTTGCCGCAAATATTTGGACGATATTATTACAGTGCCAGAAGGAAAAGTAAGTACAACTATCCTGGATTTATATAATAAACACGCCATCATTGCAGAACCATCCGGTGCATTGCCGGTGGCCGCCCTTGATCTCTATGCGGATCATTTGAAAGGAAAAACGGCCGTCGCCATCATCACCGGCGGTAACAACGATATCAGCCGCATGCAGGAAATCAAAGAAAAGTCCTTATTATATGAAGGATTGTTGCATTACTTCATCGTCAACTTCCCTCAACGGGCGGGAGCGTTGCGTCAATTCTTGACTGTGGTTCTTGGTCCGAATGACGATATCACCCGTTTTGAATATACAAAGAAAAACAACAAAGAAGAGGGACCTGCATTAGTCGGAATCGAAATAAGCAAACCGGAAGATTATGAAGGCTTGATCGACCGCATGCGCGTCAACGGTTTTGAATTTAAAGAAGTGAATAAAGACAGCACACTATTTGGATTGTTGATTTGATCATGGCAAAACCCGGGCGAAAAAGAGCTCGGGTTTTTTTAGGAGAAGATATTTTTATCTTTAGATTTTGTGACAATATCACCTGATTTTGAGAACATATTCCCCATTTTTGTGACAATATCGACAGGAGATTTCTATCGGAATGATTGTTTCCACTCCTAAATGTTTTAGAGATGATATAAACTCCCCCTCTCTTTTCCCCTTGCTGCTGAAGAGGGAGTTTTCTTCATAAGCTGTTCTTGATGGAATGTTGAAAAAACGGCCAAATTCTGCATCCGTAATCCAAGGTTTAATTAATAATGCATCATCATGCAAAGACTCGATTATCACCTCTTTGTCCTTATAATTGCATTTCGGGGAAAATCTTCATAATCCCCCTCCCTTTCCCGCAACCGCAAAAAGTGCTCCAAAAATGATTTTTGGACTCCAAAAAACCTTGAAAATCAGCACTTCCTCAATCCTTTCAAAAATAAAAAACCAACCCTTGT
Source organism: Ureibacillus sp. FSL W7-1570 (assembly GCF_038593265.1). GTDB lineage: Bacteria > Bacillota > Bacilli > Bacillales_A > Planococcaceae > Ureibacillus > Ureibacillus suwonensis. Next base: position 2,871,754 of record NZ_CP151979.1, on the reverse strand, counting down.
TCCCAAGAGTTGGTTTCTAAACTGATCCAATCACCCCAACAATGTTCGGTCAGTGGTCATTTTTTCACCACGGATTCGTTCGAATTCCGCCATTAAGTCAGGGATTGTCAAGTTTGGTTTTTGCTCTTCATCCACTTCCAAGATAATTTGCCCTTTATCCATCATAATCAATCGGTTCCCCAAATCGATGGCCTGTTGCATGTTGTGGGTTACCATCAACGTTGTCAAATGATTTTCTTCCACCAATTGCTTTGTCAAATTTGTAATCAATTCCGCCCGGGAAGGGTCAAGGGCTGCCGTGTGTTCATCAAGCAATAAGATGGACGGTTTCGTAAAAGTTGCCATCAACAAGGACAAGGCTTGTCTTTCCCCGCCGGACAATAAACCGACCTTTGCATTTAACCGGTTTTCCAAATTCAAATGCAATTTTTCAAGAGCCGTGCGGAAGAAATCACGACGCTCCCGGTTCACCCCTAAACGCAACGTGCGTTTGGCATTTCGTGCATAAGCGATGGCAAGATTCTCTTCAATCGTCATCGTTGGCGCCGTCCCTGCCATCGGGTCTTGGAAGACGCGTCCAATAAAATGGGAACGCTTATATTCGGGCAAACCCGTTACATCTTTTCCATCAATCCATACTTTTCCGACGTCCGGTGTCAACACTCCGGAAATCATGTTCATCATCGTCGATTTTCCGGCACCGTTACTTCCGATGACCGTTACGAAATCTCCCGGTTTTAAATGGAGATTGATATTTTTCAATGCCACTTTTTCATCCGGAGTTCCTTCATTAAAGATTTTTGTAATGCCTTCCAGTTTAAGCAAATTGTTCGCCCCCCTTTCTCCGTTGTTGATGTCATATTTTTGCCTGGAGCCGTTTCGCTTTCCGCTTCTTATCTTTTTGCTTTTCGATCATTTGCGGAACAATCAATGCCAAGATAACGATAATCGCCGTTATCAACTTCATATCACTTGCATCGAGGAATTGGATCCGCAACGCGAGCGCCAGCACAATACGATAAATAATAGCCCCGATCACGACGGCAAACGTTGTGCGCATGATGGATTTCGTTCCAAAAATCGCTTCCCCAATAATGACAGAGGCAAGACCCACTGTAATCATCCCAATACCCATTGTGGCATCGGAGTATTTGGAATATTGGGCAATTAGCGCACCGGCCAATGCGACAAGCGCGTTGGAAAGCCCAACCCCCAAAATGATCAAATGATCCGTATTTGCCGAAAAGCTGCGAATCATCCGTTTGTTATCCCCTGTCGCACGAATGGCAAGTCCCACTTCTGTTTTCAAGAACCAGTCGACTACCAACTTCAGTGCGGCTGTCAGGATGATCATGATAAATAGGATTCCCCAAGTTTTCGGAAGTGTGCTTACTCCTAAACCCGAAAGGAGATTATTTAATGCCGAATCAATCCCTAATGGTTCCCAGAATTTTAAAAACTGCGTGAAGATGGTTTCACTGTTCAGGAGGGGAACGTTCGGAAGGCTCGTTGCATTTTCATTTGAGAGACCCATGATTCGCAGGTTTACGGAATAGAGGCCAATCATCATAATGATACCGGCAAGGAGCGGATTAATGTTCCCTTTTGTATGTAATAAACCAGTGATGCATCCTGCTATAAATCCTACAACAATTGCAGCGAGCGTAGCCAAAATGGGATGATACCCCAGCACGATCATCGTCGCAGCCGTGGCCGCACCCGTTACAAAACTACCATCTACCGTTAAGTCCGGAAAATCTAACACTCGGAATGTTAGATACACTCCGAGTGCCATAATCGCGTAGATGATTCCTTGCTCAACTGAACCGAACATTGCTGCAAACATATTGAATCATCTCTCCTAACATGTCGAAATTCATTATTTTTCTGTTTCTACAAGCTCTGCTTTCCACTCTTCTTTCACTTCAAGGCCAAGTTTTTCAACAGCATCTTTATTCATTACCAATTTCAATGTCGCTGGATATTCTGCAGGAATATCTGCCGGTGTCGCTTCACCTTTCAAGATTTTCACAGCCATTTCGCCAGCTTGGTAACCGATATCGTAGTATTCAAAGCCAAATGCCAACAATCCGCCGCGTCTTACAGAGTCAAATTCTCCGACAACAAGCGGCAATTTGTTGCTGTCTGCTACTTGAATTACAGATTCAAGAGCGGATACCACTGTGTTGTCTGTGATGATATAGAAGGCATCCACTTTGCCGATCAAAGATTCCGCTGCCTGCTTGATTTCTGAACTTTGTGCCACTGTTGCGGATTCAACTTTCATTCCCAATGATTCCGCAATTTCTTTCACTTGGTTCACTTGTGCCACGGAGTTTTGTTCACCGGCGTTGTAAACCATACCCACTTTTTCAACGCCCAATTCATTTTTCATGAATTCCACCGTTGTTTTGATTGCATCTGGATGCAAGTCGATTGTACCAGTCACGTTAGCGCCAGGAGATTCGATGGAATCGATCAATTGAGCTGCAACCGGATCTGTTACGGACGTAAACACGATTGGAATATCGGATGTTACGTTTTTCGCAGCTTGTGCAGATGGAGTGGAGTTCGCAAAAATCAAATCTACTCCCGCATTTGCTAGATTTTGTGCAATTTGTGTATTCAAACTGTTATCGTTTTGCGCAATTTGATAATCATATTCAACTTTTAGTCCCGCATCTTTCAACGCATCCTGGAATCCTTGGTATGCCGCGTTCAAAGATGGGTGTTCAACGATTTGTGTAACACCAATCTTGTAAGTTTTTGTTTCTTCCGTCGCTTCTTTATCTTTGCTGTCACCCGAGTCAGATGTATTGTCATTACCGCCGCCGCAAGCAGCTAGAAGCAATAATAAACCAAACAATAAAAATGATAGTTTTTTCATACTACTTTTCATCAAATTCCCCCCGATATTCTTTAAAATTTCTGACTATTTCTAACATAAATTTTCGCTTTATTCGAATAAAGCGAAGTTTAACGTTATATTACATTTTCATAAAAGAACAGTCAATAACATTAGGAATGTTCTGAATTCAAAAATATTCATTTTATTCTTTCAATAATAACAATTTAACGCTTTAAACCAGTAAATTACGTGGGTTTTCCAGAGAAAATGTTATATAAAAATAATGAATATTTTGTGAAATAACCGTAAAATTTTTTATGATAAAAAGCACCTATATATAAGGTAAATTATTCCAACACTCAATTTGCTTCTTTCTCCCGAATGTAATATAATGTTTTTTTGTGTGTTCAACACACCGTGGTTCGCGAAATCCCACGATAAAAAACTAAGGAGTGAAAAATAATGAAACCAAAATTCATGGCAGTAACCGCGATTATTGCCGCACTTTATATTGCCGTAACCTATACGCTGTCTTTTTTGAGCTTCGGCGATATCCAATTTCGCATAGCCGAAATCTTCAACCATTTGATCGCTTTCAACCCCCGCTATATGTTAGGGGTTGTTTTGGGGGTGTTCATCTCAAATCTGTTTTCACCCCTTGGCTGGTTTGATTTGGTGTTCGGGGTGGCCCACTCCGTTATTTGTTTGACGATTTTGATCATCGTGGGCAAATTTGTGAAAAACGTCGTTGTCCGCATGTTGATCAACTCATTTGTCTTCACCTTCATGATGTGGATCATCGCCTTGGAATTGAAATTGGCGTTGGAGTTACCGTTCTGGCTTTCATGGCTGACTACAGCCGTCGGGGAGGCAGTTGTATTGTTAATTGGCATACCAATCATGAAATTGCTGGACAAACGATTGGATTTCAAACATCTGATCGATAAGTGATATCAACCCGGGGTGCAGGGATGTGCCCCGGGTTTTGTGTTTCTTTTTCATGAAATTGCGTGAATATTATTGACATTCATACAATTTCTGAATAAAATAGTCATCAATTAAATTGTTCGTGGCGGAGAAAGGCTGTGGAAGCACAGCACCGCAACGAGTTGAGTTGAGCCTGAGTTTAGTAGAGAATAGCCGAGCCAAAATTGATGAGTAAGGAAAAGTAACGAACTGTGCATCGCTTAAGAGAGCCAGTGGACGGTGAAAACTGGCGCATGCCATTCGTGAATGGGCCTTACGAGAGCAACTGCGCAAGTGGTTGACGTCTTTCCCTCGTTATCGGGAAGTGCCCCACACAGCTGGGCACACTGAGGTGGAAGTAGTCGTTACTTCAACAGAGGTGGCAACGCGGCAGCACGGTCGTCCTCTGCAAATGGGATTTCACGCCCGTTTGCAGAGGTTTTTTATTGCGGCTATTCTATCTAAACTTCAAATTTATCAAATTTGGAGGATGATAGAATGAACATTCAAGCTTTTACAAAACGAGTTCAGCAAAAGGAAAATTTGCCCTACGATGAAATGATTCAAGCGGTGGAAATCATCTTTGACGACGAAACGCCAAAAGAAGCCATTGCGGAATTTTTGCTGGCCCTCCGCGAAAAAGGAGAAACAGCCGAAGAAGTTGCCGCCCTTTCCATCGTGATGAGATCCAATGCAATCAAAATTCCTGTTCCGGAAGGGACTTATATAGACAATTGCGGTACCGGCGGCGATGGTCTGCAAACTTTCAACATCAGCACCACTTCCGCTTTTGTGTTGGCAAGCAGCGGCGTGAAAGTGGCAAAACACGGCAACCGTAAAATTTCCAGCTCTTCCGGCAGCGCCGATGTTCTTCAGGCATTGGGCATCCATACAGATTTTACAGTCGAAGAATCCGTCCAATTGTTGAAGCGGGAAGGCATCGTTTTTCTTTACGCCCCTGCCGTTCATCCGAAATTGAAACGCATCGGTGAAGTTCGGCGGGCCATCGGAAAACCGACAATTTTTAACCTGGTCGGTCCATTGACAAATCCCGTGGACTTGGACAGTCAGCTCGTCGGCATTAACCGGCCGGATTTTGTCGAACACTATGCGGAAGTGTTGCGCATTTTAGGACGGAAACGCGCAATTGTTGTATCGGGATCGGAAGGGATGGATGAAGCTTCCCTCGATCATCGGAACCGCTCCGTGCTGCTTCTGAATGGGGAAATTAAACCATTGGCGATCAACATTGAAGAATTGGGATTGCAACCCGCATCCATCACCCATCTCCGTGGCGGTACGCCGGAAGAAAATGCGGAAATTTTAAAAGATTTATTAAGAGGAAAACGCACGCCTTATTATGATGCAGTCGTTTTGAATGCGGCGCTCGGTTTCTTCGCTTATGGCGCCGTTGATTCTCTGAAAGATGGCGTCTGCATGGCCCGCGATGCCATCGAATCCGGACGCGCTTACGAGAAACTTGAAGCAGTCGTTGAATTCAGCCAAAACATCATAAAGGAGCAAACATTCTGATGACGATTTTAGATACGATTATTGAACATAAAAAATCCATCCTGCCTCAATTGAAAAGAACAACGCCCGACTTGAACGCGCCAATCAAAAAGCGGCCATCGTTGTACGAGACACTCAGAAAATCGGACACTTTGCAAATTATCGCTGAAATGAAGCGCGCCTCCCCTTCCAAAGGCATCATCAATGCGGATGTGGACCCGGTGGAACAGGCGAAGCGCTACGAAAAGGCAGGGGCCGCCTGCATTTCGGTATTGACGGAAGAAAAATATTTCAAAGGTTCTTTTGAGGATTTGGCGGACATTGCAAGAAACGTCCATCTCCCTATCTTAAATAAAGATTTCATCATCGATAAAGTTCAGATCGACTATGCCCTTCATGCCGGTGCATCCGTCATTCTTCTGATTGTAGCCGCTTTGGATGACGAAACGTTGGCCGGATTGCATGAGTACGCAACAAACCTGGGTCTTGAAGTTCTGGTGGAAGTGCACAACGAAGAAGAATTGGAGCGTGCCCTCCGCATTCAACCAAAACTTCTTGGCGTCAACAACAGGGATTTAAAAACATTCCATGTGGATTTGGCCCAAACGGAAAAGCTTGCAGAAACCATCAACCGTTATCCGAACATCGCCTTCATCAGTGAAAGCGGCATTTTTGAAACAGCGGATGCTGAGCGGGTGGCGAACGCCGGTGCGCGGGGAATCCTCGTCGGTGAATCATTGATGAGAAGCGGAAATCCGGAAGACACGTTAAGATCGTTTCAAATCCAACTTCCGGCGTTAGAGGATGTAGAGCGATGACGAAGGTGAAAATTTGCGGGTTGAAAGAAGCGGTGCATGTACTTTGTGCCGTCAATGCGGGAGCTGATTTTGTAGGCTTTGTGTTTGCGCCGAGCAAGCGGCAAATTTCCATTGAAAAAGCCCGGAAACTGGCGAAACTGGTGCCGAACCACGTGAAAAAAGTGGGCGTCTTCGTCAATCCCACTGAGAACGAAGTGAGAGAGGCTTTTGAAAACGTACCGCTCGATTATGTGCAATATCATGGCAATGAAGATCCGGCCTTTATTGAACAATTGGGCTACCCTTCCATCAAAGCCTTTTCCATTCGGGATGAGGAAGATGTGAAGAAAGCCGGCAAGTTTAACGTAGATTACTATTTGTTCGATGCACCCGGAACGGACTACGCAGGCGGAAGCGGAAAAGTATTTGACTGGTCGCTTTTGGATCAACTTTCCATCCCAAGGGAGAAAGTGATTTTGGCAGGTGGGCTTAATGCTTCAAACGTGCAAATAGCCATCGCCACCGTCCGGCCTTCCGCTGTGGATGTATCGAGCGGTGTTGAGCAAAATGGCGAAAAAAACGGCGAACTGATCCAATCCTTCATCCAAGCCGTAAAAACTTCACAACAAACCGTAAAAGGAGCTAACTGACATGACGACTACAATCAAAGGCAAATTCGGCCGTTTCGGCGGACAATTTGTTCCGGAAACATTGATGACCGCTTTACAAGAACTGGAAGAAGCCTATGAACATTATAAACATGACGAGTCCTTCCAACAGGAACTCCGCTATTATTTAAAAGACTATGTCGGCCGGGAGACACCCCTCTACTTTGCGGAACGGCTGACGGAACATTGCGGCGGCGCCAAAATTTATTTAAAACGGGAAGATTTAAACCATACCGGCGCACATAAAATCAACAACGCCCTCGGCCAGGCATTGCTCGCCAAAAAAATGGGCAAGACGAAAATCGTGGCGGAAACAGGTGCCGGCCAACACGGTGTGGCAACGGCAACCGCCTGCGCCCTGCTTGGTATGGAATGCGTCGTCTTCATGGGGGCTGAAGATGTGAAACGCCAGGCGCTGAACGTATTCCGAATGGAACTGTTGGGCACAAAAGTGGTTGCGGTTGAAAAAGGATCCAGAACGCTGAAAGATGCGGTGAACGAAGCCTTGCGCTACTGGGTGACAAACGTGGAAACAACCCATTACATCTTAGGTTCCGCCATGGGACCACATCCCTTCCCTACCATCGTTCGCGATTTTCAGAGAGTCATCGGGGATGAAACGAAAAAACAAATTTTAGAAAAGGAAAACCGCCTTCCGGATGCGGTTGTGGCCTGCATCGGCGGCGGCAGCAACTCCATCGGCATGTTCCATCCTTTTGTGGAAGATCAAGAAGTTGCCTTGTACGGTGTGGAAGCTGCAGGAAAAGGGTTTGAAACCGGCAAACACGCAGCCGCCATCAACGGCGGGAAAACGGGCGTACTGCACGGGGCTTATATGTACTTATTGCAGGATGACAACGGATTTGTGCAGGAAGCCTACTCCATCTCAGCGGGCCTTGACTATCCCGGGGTCGGCCCGGAACATTGCTATCTGCATGAAACCGGCCGCGCAAAATACGTGATGGCAACGGATGAAGAAGCCCTTGCGGCAGTGAAACTTCTATGCCGGACAGAAGGAATCCTCCCTGCCCTTGAGAGCGCCCATGCCGTTCACTATGCAACGGAACTGGCTAAAACGATGGATAAAGATCAAATCATCGTCGTTTGTTTATCCGGCCGCGGTGATAAAGATGTGCACACAATCTACGATGCCTTTGGAGGTGACTTGGCATGAGCCGAATTACAGAAGCGATTTTAGAAACAACCCGCCAAGGCCATAAAGCGTTTATTCCCTACATTATGGCCGGTGATGGTGGACTTGAAAAGTTGAAACCCACCATCTTGAAATTGCAGGAACTCGGCGTCACGGCCATTGAAGTGGGCATCCCTTTCACCGATCCGGTCGCGGATGGACCGACGATTGAAGAGGCTGGCATGCGGGCATTGGCAAAAGGCGTGACATTAAGAAAAGTGCTTGAAACCCTTGCCGCTTTTGCAGAGGAAATTACCGTTCCATTGGTGGCGATGACATATTTAAATCCGGTTTTGGCCTACGGAATTGGCGAGTTCGCAAAAGATGCTTATGATGTAGGGATTCGTGGCGTCATCATTCCGGATATGCCCCTGGAGGAAAGCGGCCTTGTCCATCCTTCCTTGAAGGCAGCCGGTATCGATTTAGTGCAGCTTGTTTCATTGACAAGTACGCCGGAGCGGATCGAAAAATTGACCAAAGCGAGCGAAGGATTCATTTATGCGGTGACGGTCAACGGAATCACCGGCGCCCGCTCCACTTTCGAAGGAGATTTGGAGAGCCATTTCAAAAAAATCCAAAGCTATACCGATACCCCGGTGTTGGCGGGTTTCGGCATCTCCACTCCTGAACACGTGAAGCAATTCGGCTCCTTTGCAAGTGGCGTCATCGTGGGAAGCAAGATTGTCGACTGTTTGACCAAAGATGATTGGGATACGATTGAACACTTGGTGAAAGCTTCGAAGACGGTTCCTCTGGCTTAATGATTGGCGGTTTTTATGGCAATATTGACACTTTTTGTGACGATATTGCCATGTTTTGTGGCATTATTGACAGGTTTTGTGGCATTATCGACAGCCTTCTTATATTTTCCCTATTGAATTTCATGACTTATCTGACAATAATATAAAAAAGGAGTTGGAAAACATGAATCAAACTTTAATTCAAAACGGTTACTACGGAAACTATGGCGGCAGCTTCGTTCCAGAAGAAGTGCAAAAAGTGCTGGAGAAAATTGCGGAAGAATTTGCAAAAGTCAAAGACGACCCGGCTTTCAATGAAGAACTCAATTATTACTTGAAAGAATATGCCGGCCGTGAAACCCCTCTTTATTTCGCCAAAAATTTAACAGAAAAATTGGGCGGAGCAAAAATTTACTTAAAACGGGAAGATTTGAACCATACAGGATCCCATAAATTGAACAACGTACTCGGCCAAATTCTGCTTGCCAAACGCATGGGGGCAAAAAGAATCATCGCTGAAACGGGAGCAGGCCAACACGGGGTTGCCACTGCGACGGCGGCTGCGATGTTCGGAATGGAATGCACAATCTACATGGGGGCAAAAGATACGAAACGCCAAGCGTTGAATGTGTTCCGCATGGAGCTTCTCGGCGCAAAAGTGGTTGCTGTCGATAAAGGAAACGGCTTATTGAAAGAAGCGGTGGATGAAGCATTCCTTGATTTAGTGAAAAACCATGATCATACTTTCTATTTGCTAGGTTCAGCAGTTGGCCCTACTCCATATCCTGAAATCGTTGAACATTTCCAATCCGTGATCAGCCGGGAAAGCCGCGCACAACACTTAGAAAAAGAAGGAAAACTTCCGACAGCGGTTGTGGCGGCAGTTGGTGGCGGCAGTAATGCGGCTGGTGCTTTCGCGCATTATATCAACGATGAAAGTGTGCGCTTAATCGGTGTGGAACCTGCAGGCGCCGCAACGCTTACCAAAGGGACTCCAGGCGTCCTTCACGGTTTCAAAAGCTACGTCCTTCAAGATGAAGAAGGCAACTTGCTCGAAACAGACTGCATCGCTGCCGGCTTGGACTACCCGGGTGTGGGACCGCTGCATGCTTACTTGCATGAAACAGGCCGCGGAGAATATGTCACTGTCACAAACGAAGAAGTGCTGGATGCATTCCAAGTGTTATCAAGAACAGAAGGCATTATTCCCGCCCTTGAAAGTTCCCACGCAGTCGCGCATGCATTGAAGCTTGCACCAACTTTATCACCTGAAGATACCATTATCGTCAATATCTCCGGCCGCGGCGACAAAGACGTGCAACAAGTATTTGAATTGCTCAAAAATAAATAAGATGAGAAAAGGGGACGTTCCTGCTGTGAACCTCCCCTTTTTTTATTGCGCTCTTTTTTATGATCATCGTCCTTTAAAGCGGTGTTTTGCTCGTAATGCCTCCGCCGATTTTATCGAGCATGTCAATCGTCATCGCTTCTAAATCATACCTCGCTTTGAATCCCCAATCCGCGATGGCCCGGGATGAATCGATGGAATTGGGCCAGCTTTCTGCAATGCTTTGCCGAACGGGATCGACATCGTATTTGATTTCAAAGTGCGGGATATGTTTTTTGATTTCCGCCGCAATTTCCGACGGGTCGAAACTCATGGCGGAAACATTGTAGGCATTGCGCACGGTCAATTTGGCGGGGTCGGCTTCCATTAAATCAACGATGGCGTTCAATGCATCCGGCATATACATCATATCCATATAAGTCCCTTCTGCAATATAAGAAGTGTAACTTCCTTCATTCACCGCTTTATGATAAATTTCCACCGCATAATCCGTCGTTCCCCCACCAGGCGGCGTCCCCGGTGAAATCAACCCTGGGAAACGAAGCCCCCTCACATCCACGCCATAGCGCAAATGGTAATAATCGCATAACAATTCTCCCGCCACTTTGTTCACGCCATACATCGTTGTAGGCCGTTGTAATGTTTCTTGCGGTGTATTGATTTTCGGCGTTGTGGGCCCGAAGACGGCAATGGAACTCGGATTAAAGAGCTGCATATTTAATTCTTTTGATACTTCCAATGCATTCAACAAACCGCCCATGTTCAATTCCCATGCAAGAATGGGTTTGATTTCAGCCGTTGCGGAAAGCAATGCGGCCAAATGAATCATCGTATCCGCATTAAATTTTTTCGCCACTTCGTACATTTTTAATGCATCGAGCACATCCAGCACTTCAAAGGGACCGTCATGGTTTTTGTCCTCCCGGATATCCGTCGCCAGCACATTATCTTTTCCGTATTCAAACCGGAGCTTTCTCACCAGTTCCGAACCAATCTGTCCAAGCGCGCCTGTGACAAGTATTCTCTTCATCTCGCCCCTCCTCTTGTGAATTCAAGACCACTGCGCGAACAATATAGATTATGTTGTAACCTATTTATATGCCAGTGCTTTCCGGCGGGCTATTCATTCGACCAGAGGGGGATTTTTATTTTTTATTCCATGATGGTAATGCCGTAGATGGATTCAAAGGAGAAGGAGCGGCCATCTTCCAATGTGCAGATGCGCCGTTTGTCATCAAGTTTGGCTATCTTCCCTGCCACTTTGGAGGTGCGATGGTTTTGCCAAATGTTCAATTCCACTTCATAGTGATTGGTGCAGGCAATGAGGAGCTGTTCATTCAAATCTTGCAATGCCCATTCATCAAGAACCGGCTTTTCTTCGCACCGGTCTTTTTCCCTCCATTCCCGGAGCATTTTCACATGTTCCGGAAGCATCATCGCATTCCATTTGATATTTCCGCGGTCTCGGATCATTTTCTTCACCTCTTTGATTTCGCAGAACTTTGGAGGTGGCTGGATGAAGTTTTAGTTTTCCGGCAAGGAGTTTCCCTCTCCCTTATTTCTTATGTCCACCCAAGAGTTGCGCCCGCTCAAGAGCCGTTCCCGCTTCCGTATAAGAAACTGCGCGAAGCACGGCGGTTGGCCCCCATTTGGAGCGCAAAGCATCCATCGCTGCACCGAGTTTTCTCCTTCTCCATTTTTGCTGATCGAAAAAACTCAATTGCATCGAGCGTTCCGTTTCCAGTTTGGAGAGGCTGATGGAAAGTTTCCGTACCGGCCGTTCCGCATAAAATTCATCAAGCAACCCTTTGCACACTTCATAAATTTTCATCGTATCATTCGTCGGTTCATCAATCGTCCGGGAGTGATGAAACCCTCCCCCAAAGGCATCTTTGCTGTAGCTTACACCGAGGGAAATCGTTCTTCCCGCCTGATAAGCTTCCCTTGCCCGGCGCGCCACATCTTCGCACATTTCCAAAATGACGGCAAGGATTTCGCTGCGGGTCCGATAATCCCGCATGAGCACCTGCCCTTTTCCGAAGCTGATTTGCCCTTCCGCAAGAGGGGCGCCAAGGGGAGATAAATCAATTCCCCACGCGTGGTAGTACAATTGATTTCCTAAAATGCCGAAGCGTTTTTCCAGCAGTTGCAAATCGGTTCGGGCCAAGTCCCCCACTTTGAAAATGCCCATATTGTTCAGCGTGCGTTCCATGCGTCGCCCAATCCCCCACATGTCGGAAAGGGGCGCAACAGGCCACAACTTTTTCGGAACATCTTCATAAGTCCAGTGGGCAAAGTCGGTTTTCTTCGCTTCCAAATCAAGAGCCAACTTTGCCATGAGCATATTCGGCCCCATCCCCACCGCGCTTGGAATTTGGAATTGGCTATAGATCCTTTCTTGAATATATTTCGCTGTTCTTTCAGGAGGACCCCAAAGTTTTTCGGTGCCCGTCAAGTCGACAAAGCTTTCATCAATGCTGTAGACGTGAATCGCTTCTTTCGGTACGAATTGATTGATTAAATTGGTAATCTCCATAGACATTTGCACGAAAAATTCCATTTTTGGTTCAAACAGCCGAATGTCCGGATGTTTTGGGATTTCATAAAGGCGGGAGCCCGTTTTGATGCCAAAGCGTTTCTTCATCGGCGGTGATGCAGCAAGCACGATGCTTCCCTTTTGCTCAAAGTTTCCTACAACCGCAATGGGCACTTCCATTGGATTCAGATTGTGAAGCATCGCCATGCAGCTGGCATAAAAGCAGCGCATATCAATGCAAATGATCGAGCGTTCCGGAAGAAGCCGATGCAATTCTTCGGGGCTGAAGTTCGTGTAGTTCAGTTCGCTTATGCGCATGCCAACCACCTCCGCACTTCTATTATATGAACGGAACAAATGTTCTATAACTTATTTTAGAATGAGACCATTGAGACGGCAAGTGGGATTATTTGGATAAACAAAAAGCCGAGGTGATGAAGTCAACCTCGGCTTTCTGCCAATATTTATATTTTTGCAATCCGTTCCCAACAAAGGCGGGCGTTATGAATATTTCCGTTTTTTCAAATAAAACAGGATGAGGATTACTAAAATGACGGTTAATGCAATGAAGCTGGAAATCCAAATGATCCGTTCATTTGATTGCGCCGGCTACTCCGTTTGTTGGCCGGCCTCATTTTTTAATAATTGTGCATTTGTAAAATAAGAACCCGGTCCTGTTTGCACAGCGATGGAAGCGGCGTTATTGGAGCCGGATAAAAATTGCAGAAAATCCAAACTGAAATAATGATCGGTATCTTTGAGATGATCGAATACTGCCATATAATGATCGTCATTCCATGGATTTTTTTGCATGAAGCTGTAATACTCCACGCTTTCCTCAATAAAACCGGCCCGGCTTAATTGCGGTTTTAAATTTTCATAATTGACGATCAGCCGGTCAACCACTTTTTTTAATACGTCATGTTGACTGACAGAACCAATAAAGATCACGTTCCCCTGATTCAACAAGTCCTCTGTCACTTCTGAAGAAGAAAGCAGCCGGATGGAAGGCAGCTTGCCATTCAACGTTAAAACGCTGAACAAATTTTGCAAATCTTTGTTGGGAATTTCCTCGTCCGGCAGCACAATCAATAAGTCCTTGTTTTTATCCGAAAAAGGAACTGGGAAACTGTTAAAGAACAGTTCCGCATCCATATCCTGATTTGAGGATTTCATTGGAAAATGGAATGCACTGTCGGCAAACAAATAAATCCAGCGGTTCTGATCCGTTGCGGCGCATGGATTTTCCACACGTAAACCTGTCGCTTCAAACTGAATGGAAATTAATCGGTTATCGTTTAATATGTTTTTATCAAAAGGCAAACGGACTGTGATATTCCCCTCCTTGTCTTCCTTCAAAGAGTTGATATCAATGGAATGAGGGATGTCGTTAATGTAGACTATCAACTCCACTTGCGTGTCTGATATCGATAATTCTTCAGCGGATTTGGCGTTTTTAATCGATTGCGTTTTCTTTAATTTCAATTCCAAAGATGGCTGGCTTACAGATTTCTTATCTACAGGCAAATAATAAAAGTATGTTTGCGATTTTGAATCATTACTGTCCAATAATAGGTCATCCAGTCCAAAGCTGCTTAACGTAATTTCATCATTTTCTTCAATCATCTCCGGCAACTGTTCAATTTCAATCGATTCCCCTGATAACTGCTCAATATAGTAATCATTTGTAAGGATCGAAATTTTGTTTAAAATCTCTTCAGGCTGTTTGGCTAAAATCAATAAGGCCGTAATCGCATGATTGTTTTGGGTCAAAGGAAGCTGGGAAATGTAGAGTGAATGTTCCCCCGGCTCCTTGCCATTTGCTTGCAGCAATTCTCTCATCCATCCGGCTTGGAACTCCTCTACGCCTCCCACAACCACCATATTGCCGGTGATTTTTTCCACCTCATCTTCGTTTACTATGGAAATATGATCCTGAGAGGATAACCCGGATAAATAGTTGGCCACCATTAATGCACTTTGCAATGTTTCCGTAGACGGTTTCGTCGGAATAATAACCGATACTTCCTGACTTTCAGAGCCCAAATACCGTTCAGGATAGTCTTTTAAACTGAGACCATGCTGATTATTATACGGATATAAGTTGATAAAAGAAGATGGAAGAATCTTCACCCAATTCCCGGTTGTATTTTGAGGCAAACAGACCCCGGCGGCAATATTGCCGGAAAAAACAACGGTGATTGTATGCGTCCCTTCTTCTAATGCGGCATGGTTCAAATTTACTTTTATTGTTTGTGAAGTGGTCCCTGCAAGAGATACCGACTGGACCGGTTCGCCATCAATTTTGATGGTCAGTGTGGATGGCTCAATCAATAACTCTGAATTCGAAACTTCAAATTGAACATAATAATCTCGCTCTTCCAATTTTGAATAAATATTGTAGTAGAAATTGGTTTCGGCAGTGGGACCAAAAAGCTCAATAGGCGTATCTGTCAAAACTGCTTTGGTTTCTCCGGATAATTCAATAGGGATCCCCTGAAGTTCTACAGCCTGGGTTTCGTTTATATGAATAGAGAAAAAAATGAAAAAGGACCCGAGAAGAATTATCCAATGTAGAGCTCTATTCAAACCGTCTTTTCCTCCTTTTTATTTACAGAGAACCGTTCCGTTTTATACCAAACAGATTCCTCTTTTCTAATGATCCGTTTCAGTTCCAAAAATAGTGCATTGATTACCAGTAGAATCCACATTTGCGAGTAGGTGAAATACATGAGCAGGGTATAGAAGATATTTCCTGCCGTTAACTGATTCTTTTCAATACTCAAGGCAATCATAATTTCCGTCAAAAATAGCAAAGTGGCCATTCCCCAAAGCACGAGGGCGACTGAACCGATTTGCAAATCCAATTCGTGAAATAAATTCACGACGAATATTGCATTGGATAAAATGACGCCAAAGAAAAAAATGAAGTAGGTGAAAAAGAAGTAAAAAAGGTCGAACATCATCTTTCGGCTGTTCAAGCGCAACAGATTTTTTAAAAATTTCAGTACAACATATTGATTTCCCCTCGCCCATCGCGTCCGCTGCCGCCACCATACTTTAAAGGTTTCCGGCTCTTGCTCCCACGTGACAGCGGCAGGGAAAAACCGGATATAGTAACCGAGATTATAGATTCGAATGGTCAATTCCGTATCTTCCGTCAATGCGGAGGTATCCCATCCATTCAGCTGATCCAGGATGCTTCTGCGAATGGCGAAATTGGTTCCGGGAATGGTTGCGATTTTGAACCAAAAATATCTCCCTGCTTGGGCCAACCATTGAAAAGTGATGGTTTCAATATTAATAAACTTTGTAAGCCATGTGCTGGCCGCATTGATGACCCGGAACTTCCCTACAACCGCGGCGGCACCTTCGTCATTGACAAGCCCCATCACCAAATTCCATACCGCTTTTCTCTCCGGCGTGTTGTCCGCATCATAAACAACAATGATTTCTCCCTTTGATTCTTTTAATGCAAAATTCAATGCACTGGATTTTCCTCTTCCCTTATATTCGCCCACCGTTTCAACAACCCGGATGAAGGGGAATTGCGCCGCAAACTCCTCCCCTATTTCTTTCGTTCGGTCGCTGCAATTATCCGCAATCAAAATGACTTCCAATTTGTCTTTTGGATAATATAATCTGGACATCGCCGTCAACGTTTGTTTAATCACCACTTCTTCATTATGCGCAGGTATGAACACATTTACTGTCGGCAAGTCCATTTCGTTCATTTTTTGTTCCCATTTGGGGATCACTTTTTCAAAAGTTTTAAAATGCCTGTACCCGCCCTGGGCCAAAAACATATGGTAAAGCAGCATGATCCAAATAAATGCGAGTGATATATAAAATAAATAATTTGCCATCAGTTTCTCTCCTCAAACAGCTGTTTCCGGTAACGGATTCTTAAAAAGAAGATATACACTATAAAAATGCTCAAAAATATTCCCGTAACGGCTACGATCACCCAAAGCAAAGCTTCTACCGGATTGTCCTTGAAATAATTCGTGATTTTGGTTTGCCACGGGAATTCTTCCTTGACCAAAATGCGCCCATCCCCAGGCAGACTTATTCGAACGTAATCCGTTTGAACTGAATGAGGATATTGATCCAATTCAATCCACTGTAGATTTGGCACTTTTTCAAATAAACTTACAAACTCCTCCAAATACTCCATTCCCAAATAGGGGTGATATATTCCGCCAATGACCGCCCCCGGAACTTCCGCCACTTCATCCAATACTTCTTCCACTTCACCAATCGGATCTAAGCTATCCGGATTTACGTACCCGATCGTTTCCGGATATAATGTCATACCGTTTAAAATCGCCGGAGAACTGATAAATAAAGGGGCGGTCATCACTTTCCAGTCCGTATCAGAAACTTGCATTTGTCCAAAAATGGCCGAGAAATATTGGGATGCCACCCGATAACCATTTGAACTCATTGCATAATGTGGTGCCTCAAAAGCCGTGGGTGGAAGCCCCCAATTCGTCAAAGAATGGATGGAATTTTCCAATTTATTTTTCGTATATTGACTTTCAATCTGTTGCAACGAACGCAAATATTTCCCATATTCTTCCAAAATCGAAAATTCATCACGCGACTTGATCTTTGCCACCGATTCGTCAGCAGCTAAAGCTGTAATCGGCTGATTCATGACCGAATCCCAAAACTCAAATCCTTCACCCGTTTCAGTAGAATGATATGTATGGGTATAACCGTGGGAAATGACATAAGCGCCTCGGCTCACCAACTGCTCCAGCACCTTTTTCAAATCCGGGGCATCATCAAGGGTGACTTTTTTTCCCGTTTCAGGATTGATGTATACAGGAATAATGACTAAATACACCGGAATGCCTTTATCCAATAAATAAGCGGCCGTCTCTGAAACCTGCTTCGGATCGGATACCGGGGATATATCCTCCAGTCTTATATAAGCCGGATGAATTTCGGGTTCCTCCAACTGAAAAAGGCTGAATAAACTTTTCGAGAAAATAAATCTCCGTTCCGAATCAAACGTATTAAAATCCACAAACCCTTTCGCCGAATTCTTTAAAATGACGGGAAACCGTTCCTCAAACTTTTGCCCCCATTCGATCACTTCCATCTGTTCTGCAGGTTTAATTTTTAAAATTTCCATTGGGCGCTCCAACTTTTTTTCCCCTATGGAAAAAACGGATTGTTTTCCTGAAATGGTCCAATCAGAAAATTGCGGTAGATGTAAAGCTCCGTCACCGATCCCCAAAACAAATTCTTCATAATCGGAAAAAAGGTTTAATTTCTTTTGGTCATCGATTTCATAGGCCGAATAAAAAACAATGATTTCTGAATTCCTGAGCTTCTCTGCGTTCACATCATCCAAATTGACAAGCTCTACATGTTCAAACAATCCGCTTAATGTGCCATCAAGAAAATGCACATTTTTCATCGACCCTTCATCCGAACCGTAATAAATCAACGTCACTTTTCTTTCATCCAATGAAGTGAATCGGTCTTCCGCAAAAGCCGTCAGAGGATTGAAAATGAGTAGCAAAACCATAAACGTGGCACAGTACAACACACGTCTGTCAAAGGTCATAAAAGACCGTCTCCCGTTCTATTTCTTCAATGAAATTTTTGTAATTGATTTCTTTCATTTCACTGTTGTAAATGTCTGTATCAAAATGTACATTTTTGCTTATATAAGCATGTACACTTTTGACCGTTATACGGCTCTCTATACAAGTGAGTGCATAATTACAACTTGACACGGAGCCTCTGCGGGCATGATTATGCCGCTAAAAAGCCAGCAGTAACAAGGGCTGGCAAGCCAACCAAGGCTATCATACCCGCCACTCCATGTAAAGTTGTAATATACAGGGGAAATCAAAAATGTACATCTTTAAACGAGCGTTTTTGTACATGCTTAATTCAGCATTTGTACACTGTTGTACTCCCCATAACTGACATGGAAATTCAATGTAACAGTTTTACCGTTCTTCAATTGATGGATTTTTAAACAATTCGCCAACTTTTCCGCCACAATATCAACGTGCTCTTTCGGCGTTTCAATTAAAAAAAAGGCAAATTTGTTTTCGCTATATCGAAACTTTTTATCAGATAAACGCAAATTATTACTTACCTTTTCTCCTATCGTCTTTAATAAATGTTCCATCTCCTCTTGCCCGTAAGCCTTTAAAAACTCTTTATAATAATCCAATTCAAAAAACAGTACAGTGAATTTCCCTCCGTAGCGGTCGATCCGTTTCATTTCTCTCTGCAATTCAATTTCCATTCTTTGTGCATTATCGAAAAAAGTTTCCGTATCAATCGCCACAAATTGTTCCACCTCTTGCTTTAACAGATCGATTTGATTCACCATTCTCCGGATTTCATGTTGAATATTGCCGCCAAGCATACTTGTAATCAGCAAACCGAAACCATAAATGAGAAAAGTTTGGGGATGCAAAAATCTTTCAATAAAAGCTGAATTCACTATATGCATGCTGTCAAACATATAAAACGAGCCCAAAAAAAAGATAAAAATCAACGTGATGATTAAACTGGCCAGCGTGCCAAAAAACAGGGAACATAAAGTAATCACCAGATAAGTTAAAAATGGCAGCTTACTTGAATTCCCCTTCGGCCATAGATAAATGAGCATTAAATGACTACTGACAATGAGAAAAAAGATTTTCAAAGATATGTATGCTTTTCTAGTAAAAAACCCCTTCATCAATGGCCTCCCTCTCTGCAATTAAAGGTAAAAGGTTGTCAAACGTATGGGTTTCAAGGCTGTCCAAGTTGATATATCCCCCGTAATATTCCGTGGAAGCATCAAGTACTTGCAACTCTTTCATTTTGTAAAACAGCTGTCTTGCCAAATCATCTTCACCGGCTTGCAAACACATTAAAATCGCCAGGGCATAAACGGAAGCCCCTTCATATTCCACAGCCGGCTCCTTCGTTTCACTGGAAAATCTTCCATAAAGAACGCCTCCATACTTTTCCAAAGATTCTTTTGTGAACCGGATCAAAGAAGAAACATCGCCACCCCATAAAGCGCGGTAATAGCCGATGTAATATTGATTAATCAAATTCACTTCCCGCTCAAATTCATATTCATTCCTTGAAGGATAATAGGTGATAGGGAAAAATCCGTTTTTTGATACCGGCGCATTGACGAGAACCTCCCGATTCAACAGGTACTGGGATTCATCGATCAATTCTTCTTCCAGAAAAAAATGGATCGCTTTTGGATTTAAATAACTTAATGTGATAAAATCCGCCTTATGCTTTGTTTTTATATCCGCATGGTCAATAAAATAATCATTTTCCATGTTGTAGCGGACAATATCCTTCCCCATTTGACGCGCCATTTTTCTATATTTCGGAATCCCCCATCGATCCGACGCTTCTTCAAGCGCCTGAATGATTCTCAAATCATCGATCAAGGCATTCGCAGGTGCTTTCCTATTTCCGTCAATTTTCCATGAAATCAACTGACTATCTTCTTTGAAAAGTTTTAATACTTTTGCCTGTTTTTTGAACTCAAGATAATCATCTTTCTTCACCAAATATTCCATCCACAATCCGGTCGTTTCAGCCAAATAGACATTCGATTGTCCTTTCAAATCGGTTTTGATCAGGCCGTTTTCTTCGTAAAGATGCTTTTTGATAAATTGTTCGGCTGCCAATTCTTCCTTCATATCAATAGTTTCTTTATTTTCCATAAACCGGATGCCAAAAAAGGACATTGAAACAATTGATACAAGGATGATGAAGATCATTCCTTTTCTCAACAAACAACCACTCCAATAAATGGGGATGAACATATCACAACCACAACTTAATTACTAGTCAATTTTATTCCTTTAAGGTAGATAGATATATATATAATTGTTTCCTAGGGTACCAATATTTATGTAAAAAACCTCCGAAGCATTCAAGCTTCGGAGGTTTGTCTACTCCACCACTTCCGTAAAGAAGCATCTTTTCATATGTTCAATAAACGAATCGCCTTGATCCGTAAATGTCGCAACGCCCCGCTTATGAACGGCCGTTTTGAACCCTTCCGCATCAGCCCCTGCAACCGTCAAAAAGTCGCAAATGTCCGTGCATACGCCGCACACATGAACCTTCACAACACCACGGGAACGCAACTTGTCCGCAAGCCCTGTGTTGAAGAACGCATTGTAATTTTCTTTCGGCTGCATGATGACATTGGGATGGTCTTTATGGGCTTCATACCAGGTATATAGCTCTCCGTACAACTGCTGTCCCTTTGTGCCCACCACATTGTGGGGAGGCCATAATTCAAAATGCGGGTCGTTTTCTTGATGGGCATCCATGGCAAAAACAACAATATGATCCTTCTCCAAAAATTCATTTGCTTTTTCCACAATATATGGGACAATTTCCTGTGCTGGTTTTCCCGCTGTCAAACTGCCGTCATCCGCCACAAAGTCATTGCTCATATCCACAATCAACAACGCCTCTTTCATACCGACACCTTCTTTTCCATATTATTCTTTACATCTATTTTATCATGAACAAGCTGAAATTTTGTGGCCATGACAGGTGATTCCTTCCATAAAAAAATGGCACGAAACTGCGTGCCATCAAAATATCATTGGCTTGCTTCAAGCAGCGGGAACAAATCTTTGCCATAATATTGTTCCATTAATTTGTTCAATTTGTCCGTCTTTTTGATCTCCTTCATCGCTTCGTCATATGCTGCAGCAAGCTCTGTGTTTTTCTTGTTGAAAAGCGGCCACGTTTTGATCACGGCAAATTCATTGTAGACGAGATCATCTTTGAATTGGTGGTATGGCCCATTTTCATCGGTCACTTGCGCATTGTACATGGCTTCGATGATAATTCCTCCATCGACCCGTCCTTCATTCACCCATTGCACCACATCCAGGTTGAACTCATCCCCTGCTTTCAGTTTCACTTGGTTGTTCGGGTTGGCTTTATTATATTCATCAACCAATGTATATTGGGCACTGCTTGCAGCGATTGGCGCAAGGGTATATCCTGCGGAAGCAAAATCGCTCAAACTATGGATATCCGCTTTATCGGCTTTCAACACAAACCCCACACTGCTGAGCCCCAAAAATTCTTTTGGATAAAGGAAGCTTTTTGTACGCTCTTCCGTATAAAAGGCGTTTTTCACCCCGACATCATATTTTCCCTGCTCAACGCCGATAAAAATATCTTCAGAGCTTGTCGGGATAAATTCAAATTCGTAATCTTCCAAGTACTCATCGACAAGGCGCATCGCATCCACATCATAGCCGGCCGGTTCGCCATTTTCATCCACATACGTCATCGGTCTTCCATCTTGGGAAAACGCGACTTTCACTTTTTTGACTTCTTTGGATTCAGTATCTTGTTTTGCCGGTTCAGTTCCCGTTTCCGTCGTGTCCCCGCAAGCAGCGAGAAGCGCTGCGGAAGCAAGCACAATCGCCAAAAGTTTTTTTGCCTTCATTCTCCATTCCCCTTTATTCTTAAATTCTTATTTGTTTACTAAGTTTTAATCATTGTAACAGAATGGAAAAAAATCGAAATAGCCAGTTTTCAGAAGAATCATGTTGTCAGTTTTTGTGTCCATGACGGTTTTTGTATTTTCTGTTAAACATCAAACAGGATTGTGATAAACCGATTTTCAAAGAATATACATAGCATCTGTACGTGAGAACCCTTGATTCAAAGATTGGATGTTCATCAAAAAAAATAATTTTTAGATTGGAAGTATAAAAATATGAAAATCTAAAAAAACTGGGGGTAGAAAGTTTCAAATTGCGAAAGGAGCAAGGTAATTTGAAACGCAAACTACCGGAACTTTATCAAAAATTAAGAGAAAATGAACAATTGAAAAGGTTGATGATCCGATCCCTTCAAATCTCCCTATTGGGAACAGCACTATTCATTTTAATAGCACTAATCATCGCATTAACTTATAAAGACGATGTACTTTCCATGATGAATGAAGCAAGTGAAAAAGTGGAAAACACGACAGAAAATACATTCAAAAACAAAGAAGAGACGGTCATTTTTGACAGGGATGGAAATGTCATTGCCACAGTGGCGCCCCACGATTATGACTATATCGAAATAGAAAATGTCCCGAAAACGGTGCAAGATGCAACAATCGCAATCGAAGACATCCGATTCTATGAACACAAAGGATACGACTTGAAGGCGATTCTCCGCGCAGGTGTGGAATTGGTAAAAAATAAGGGCGCCATCACGCAAGGCGGCAGCACCATCACGCAGCAGCTGGTGAAACTGGAATTTTTATCCCTTGAGAAAACATATAAACGCAAAATCATGGAAATTTTAATCGCGGCAAAACTGGAGAAAAAATTTGATAAAGAGCAAATTTTGGAGTTTTACTTGAACAATATCAACTATGCAAACGGCGCATACGGGATCGAAACGGCGGCAAAAACATACTTCAACAAATCGGTCAAAGATTTGACTTTATCCGAAATCGCCTTTTTAACCGCCATTCCGAACAATCCGTCCAAATATAATCCGGTTCATCATATGGAAAATACGCTGAAAAGACGCGATTTAATTCTGAAAAAAATGTTGGAATATGAAATGATAGATGAGAAACAGTATTCGAAAGCCATATCAGAAGAAATCAAATTGAATATGCCTGAAAAAATCATGGAACCGGAAACCTATGAAGTCTCTTTTGCATTGAGCAGTGCGGCAAAAATCATGATGGAAAAGGAAGGGTTCAAATTTCAGTACTGGTTTGACAGCCATGCGGAACGCGAAAAATATATGAAAGACTATAATGAGCGTTTTTTGGAATGGAATCAAAAAATCCGGAACGGCGGTTATGAGATTTATACGACGATCGATTCACAGAAACAAAAGCTGTTGCAGGAAACGATTAATACACACCTTGCCCCATTTACATCCAAAAATCCGGAAACCGGCATTTTCGAAATGCAAGGTTCAGCCGTGACCATTGAAAACAAAACGGGCGATGTGCTCGCCATTGTCGGCGGCCGTACACAGGAAGACGTTCCGAACAGCTACAACCGGGCGTTTTTATCTTATCGTCAGCCGGGATCGACCATCAAACCGATCATTGTCTATACACCGGTGTTTCAAGGGAACCGGTTGGCGTCTTCTGTCATGAATGATCAAAAAATGGATAACGGTCCACAGAATGCAACCGGAACTTATGCGGGTTATATGACATTGCGAGAAGCTGTAGCCCGCTCCGTCAACACCATCCCCTATCAATTGGGAATGGAAATGGGACCTAAGAAGATGTTGGCTTATTTGCGCAAAATGGAATTCTCCGGTCTCGTTCCGGAAGATGATCATGTGGGAATCGCTTATGGCGGATTCACATACGGAACCAATACGCTGGAAATGGCAAGCGCCTATGCGACATTGGCCAATGACGGCAATTTCATCAAACCGACAGGCATCGAAAAAATAGTGGATATCGTACACGATGAAGTCCTGTATCAAAATGAACGCAAAACGAAAAAAATCTATGATGCCGGAGCCGCCAATCTGATGCTGGAGATTTTGAAAGATGTGGTGAATCAGCCGAACGGCACAGCTTACGGATTTGGTTTAAGCGGCATGACGACGGCTGCCAAAACCGGTACAACCAATGATTATCATGATAAATGGTTTGCGGGGGTTACCCCTTATCACTCAACCGTTGTCTGGACCGGATATGATATTCCGAAACCGATGGGACCGAATTATGATCCATCCCGTCACATTTGGAAGGAGTATTCGGAGCAGATCCATAAAGGATTAAAGGATATCGGCTTCAGCCAGAAACGGTTGGCCTGGATGTACAAAAATCCAAGCACAGGCGAAGTGTCAAAAGAAGCAAGAAGCGGCTGGATCAAAGAATTGGTGCCTGAAATTTTTTACGAGATACAAATCGCCCACCAAATGGATGGAAAAAAATTGCTGGTTAAACAAGAAAAAATCAAGCGGGAAAAAGCGGCAAAGGCGGTGCCCGTTTCAAAAGAAGCAACAACTGAATCCCAGGGCAATACCGCACCGGAACATCCACCTGAAGCGGAAAAGACTTCCAGCAGTAATGCTCCTTCCAATGGCGCATCCAATCATGGCGGTTCAAATCCATCCAATCCACCGAAAAATGAAGGTGCTCAACATAACCAACCAGCGCCAAATGGTAATACGGAAACAAAACCGCCTGAAGAAGCTGAGCCGATTGAAGAGGAAAAACCGGCTGAGGAAGAAAAACCGGTTGTGGTAGAAGATGCGGTGCCGATAAATGAAGCGCCGGCAGAGGAAAAGAAGATGGAAGTTCAGATGAATTGAAAACCAATGACACAACACACCTTTTCTGAACCTGCTGTTTCCGGTCAATCGAAAAGGTGATGTTGTTGCTTTTTTATATCATTAAATATAAACAGCAATCATTCCTAGTCTTCTGTATAATACTTGACTGTTTCCCATGAGCTATCAGATGTATCCGGCTTTTTATAAATTTGGCCATCGGATTTGTCATAAAGATAAAGCCAACCATCGTTTACAATCAACTCATATTTGTCATTATTATGAGTTTCGACAACTGATGGAAAACCGGCATTAAGATGCATATAATTTTTAATTGCATTTGATACCATCCATGCAGCCAATAGAATGGAAATACTGAGCACTATAATGGAAATATTGATCTTTTGCATATTAATCCCCCTTAACATGATGAATGAATCAAAATTTTAGGAAATACACCCCTTTTCTGTAATTAATTCTACAAAATAATCAGTGTCTGTTTAACCATTTTTTAAAGTCTTTTACCAAATAAAAACACCTCCCAAAGCCGCAATTGCAGCCTCAAGAGGTTAATTCTAATGTATGTGAAAATTTGAATATGTTGCTGCCTGTAACAGGATTTTCAATTTTTAATCCGGATGGGAAACCCGGTTTAGTCTACTCATTCCCCATCCAACGCAATCCTTTGGGATAGTGGTTTTTCATCATATTCCCTGCCAGTTTCCCCCAACCGATGGAGTAGCCGTCGACGGTGATCAAGTGCCAACCCTTTGAACCATTTGCTTGCAAAACTTCCCCTTTTAGATAGGCAATGATTTCATCCGAACCTGCGGAAAGATCCATCACGTTTTTGGCTTCCTCTTTGCTTAAAGCCAGGGCAAGGGCGTGGGAAGGCTCAAAGCGGTTCTTTTTGAATGTTCCCAAATGCAGGCCTGGACGGAGCACTTTCAATTTCTCCAAAGATGGCACTTCTTTAGGCAAAACATAGAGTTGGTCGTTGAAAGCGATGAAATATCCGGAAGGTGAAATATTCAGCGTTTCACCGGCAAATTGCTGATAGGCTTTCAACATTTTCGGATCCAGTTTTTGTTTTGCATATTTGAAGCGAGGCGGCTCTTCCCCGTCATTCTTTTTCAGCACCGCAATGTAATGCCCTTCCCCTTTCACGCGATGGGGCCAAATGCGGATCGTCCGTTCAATGTTTGGCGCCGCATTTTCCACCCAACCGGCTCTTCCGTGGTTGAAACCTTCATACACTTCGACCTGCTCAATCTCAAAGTGCGGATACTTTTCAAGGAATCGGCTGATCGTGCCTTCATTTTCTTCCGGAGAAAAGGTGCAAGTGGAATAGACAAGCCGTCCTCCCGGCTTCAACATGCTTTGGGCATGATCAAGAATCCCGTCTTGCCGGCTTGCGCAAAGGGCCACGTTTTCCGGACTCCAGTGCAAGCGGGCTTCTTCATCTTTCCGGAACATCCCTTCCCCGGAACAAGGGGCGTCAACCAAAATCCGGTCAAAAAAGCCTCGGAACCGTGCAGCCAGTCGTTCCGGCGTTTCATTGGTCACAATGGCATTTTTGATCCCCATCCGCTCCACGTTTTGGGATAAAATTTTCGCCCGCTGCGGATGGATTTCATTGGAAACCAAGAGCCCTTCCCCATCCATTTTGGATGCGAGATGGGTTGTTTTCCCCCCCGGCGCCGCACACAAATCAAGAATGATCTCCCCCGGCTTCGGGTCGACAAACTCCCCCACCGCCATCGCACTTGGCTCTTGGATATAATACAACCCCGCTTCATGGTAAGGGTGTTTTCCTGGCCGTTCATTGCCAGGATAAAAATAGCCTTCCTTCACCCAAGGTATTTTCTCGGTTGTAAAAGGATTCATTTGTAAGAATTCATCTATTGAAATTTTTAGCGTGTTTATTCGCAAGCCCTGATTCTTCTCTTCTTCATAGCTTCGAATAAAGGCATCATATTCTTCTTGCAATAAGTTTTTCATTTTTTCTTGAAAGGTTTGTGGAAGATTCAATTTGTTCACCTCAAAAAGTATATTATCATTCATTTTGAAATTTGGGGTGGTGAACATATTTTTATTAACCGTATTGGTGACGATATTTACTGATATTGCAAAATTAGAAGTATTAACTACTCCATTATTAAATTGGTGATTTGCCCAAACTGGGCTATAACCAAAAAGGACGTCTATAAATTCAGGATGCCCTTTTCAATCATTAAGGTATTTTCACTGTAAATGGTTCAAACTTAACCTCTTTTAGCCCACTATAATCCTTTTCGATATATTGACCGTTTTCATCTACCCCGCCACCACTCGATGGAATCTCCAAATATGGGGTAATGGTCAATTCCGTCACCTTTGAGTCAATTGGGTCAAATTGCTTTTTACTTTTATACACGATGGTATCTTTCATTCTTTCCCCTATCACTGCTCCGGAAAGATTTTTAATTTTGTTGCCATCTTGGTCAACTACTTGCAAATCGATATAATTTCCTCTCGTTT
Organism: Ureibacillus sp. FSL W7-1570; assembly: GCF_038593265.1. Lineage (GTDB taxonomy): Bacteria > Bacillota > Bacilli > Bacillales_A > Planococcaceae > Ureibacillus > Ureibacillus suwonensis. The sequence continues at coordinate 2,844,345 of NZ_CP151979.1, read as the reverse complement.
TATCAAAATCGTCCACTTTTTCAGCACTCTCAAAAGATACACTGACACCTGTTTTGCTTATGGACACTTCCGTTACCTTGAGTTGTATGCCATCTACTGTTTGTTCATGTTGAACAGGAATTGTTTTGATGTCTTTTATTTTTTTGATTGGCGTTGAGAAGTGCCATTTTTCCCCTTTTTCTCCCTTAAGGGTTAGCCCCAGTTCAAATTGGTCAGGCATCTCTTCGGTAATGCCGATCATTTGAATGGCTGTACGAGTGGTTGATGAAATCATTTCTTCTCCATAAGAACCTGTAACTACTTTAGGCAATTTTCCATTAATCGTAATATCCATGCCTGAACCGAAATAATGTTCACCCAATTCCCTTTCAGACTCAATAATGAGGCCGATTGTAATATTGCTTTGATCATATAGAACCTCATTTAACGTAACGGATATTCCATTAATTGTTTGTGTTTCGCCAATTTCGTCGATCAACCCTTCTTGGTAGGCATTTTGTAAACCAATTAAGTCGGAATCGCCAAAAACAGAACCGATTAAAGGGATTTTCGATAAACTCGTTGCAATCGCAGGAGAATATTGAGCCGAAATAAATAATAATCCAAATACCGCCGCCACACTGCTTAAAAGATAAGTGATTTTTCTTTTATAAGGAGTTTTCACCTTTCCATCCATTTGCTCTTGTGCTTGGGCAATTCCAGTTCGAATCGCCAATCGAACTTCGTCTTGTGGAAACCCATCCAAATGATCAAATTGTTCTTTCATTGAACTTATAACTCCTTTCCAATTCATTTTTTAAATGTTTTTTTGCTCTTCGCAAATAGGTTTTGATTGTTCCAACCGGTTTTCCCATCACTTCGGCAATATCCCGTATAGACAGGTCGTGATAGTAAAATAAAATAATCGAGGTTTGATAGGATTCATTTAACTTTGATAATGCTTCACCTAAATGTAAAGAATCAGATGGCAGCTCCTATTTGTGTTCCATTTTCCTTAACAGTTTCATTTCATCGTACGGAATCATTCGATCGCGTTTCTTCAATAATTGGTAGCATTCACGAATGAGAATTCTGAAGAGCCATGTTGAGAAATATTCGGGATTTCGCAAATCTTTAATCGCTAAAAACGCTTTGCAAGTTGTTTCTTGGATAACGTCCAGTGCGTCTTCTTTCCTTCCAACATAGGAAAGCGCTTTATAATAAAGCATTTGTTCTTCTTTAAAAAGCAATTGTTCAAAGGCTTGCGCATCCTCTTTGATTGCTTTTTCCACTAGTTCGATATCATGTTTCACTCTTTTAATCCTCCTTTCATTAATTAGAGCTTCCGGAATAAAGGAAAAGTTTCAAAGGATTAAAGTTTTTTATCGACAGTCAAAAAACCTCTATTTCTGGTATGCAATAATTGCCAACGCCATTTAAAAAATGGCGTCCACTCAAGATTCAATAAATCCAATAAAAAAACCGAGCATCCCATTCTGCTCGGTCCATAGATCCAATCCTTTACTTTTGCTCCACCACTTTCCCGTACAATTCCGGGCGGCGGTCGTCATATACCGGAATTCGTGTGCGGACTTCATCCACTTTTGAAAAATCTACGTCAATGACCGCCAACTCTTCATCTTCTGCGCCGGTCCATAACACTTCACCCCAAGGTTCAATCACCATGGACTGCCCATTGAAGTTTTCAGGTTTGCGGGAAATCCGGTTCACTGCCACAACGAAGCATTGATTTTCAATGGCGCGGGCTTGCAAAAGAATTTTCCAATGATCAATTCTTGGTGTCGGCCATTGGGCGGAAACGAACAACACTTTTGCTCCCGCCAATGCATGGGCGCGAAGCCATTCAGGGAAACGGATATCATAGCAGATCACGGCCGCTGCCGGAAGATTCCCCAAATCAAAACGGTTCATGGAATCCCCCGCTTCCAAATACTTTTCCTCATCCATTAATCTGAATAAATGAACTTTGCTATATTCACTCACCAATTCCCCATCGCGGTTCACCACATACATCGTATTATAAAACTTGCCGTTTCGCTTAGTCGCTACAGAACCGCCGACGATATGTAACCCCAGCTCACGGGCAAGATTTTGCAAGAATTCTTTTGTGCGGGCTCCATTTTCATCCGCCAACTCCTCCAATTTTTCAAGGGCATAGCCTGTATTCCACATTTCAGGCAATACCACAATTTCAGCACCCTTACTTGCCGCTTCCCGAATCAACTGTTCCGCCCGCTCGAAGTTTTCCTCCACTTTCCCAAACCCGACATTCATTTGAATGCAACCAATTTTCATCACAAATCCCCCTAGACAATTATTCAAAAAAATAATAATATTCCTACATATCTACTTATAATTATAAACGGGAACTTCCTTAAAATACAGAATGACAGATTTTGAGAATTCCATCAAGTTGTACCTTAACCGACTAAATCAATAAGAAAAGAGGATGCACATGGAATTATCCGATAAACTCCAAAAACTCCCTACTCAATTTTTTGCTTCCCTTGTGCAAAAAGTGAATACGGCGATTGCTGAAGGGCGGGACGTGATCAATCTCGGACAGGGGAATCCGGACCGGCCAACGCCTCCTCACATCGTCAAGGCGCTTCAAGAAGCGGCAGCCGATCCTGCCACCCATAAATATTCCCTTTTCCGTGGTATGCCAGAATTAAAACAAGCCGTAAGCGACTTTTACAAAAGGGAATACAATGCCGACATCGATCCGAATGAAGAAGTGGCCATTTTAGGCGGCGCAAAAGTCGGGCTGGTTGAGCTTCCGTTGTGCGTGCTAAATCCTGGAGACTATATGCTGCTTCCGGATCCGGGTTATCCGGACTATTTATCCGGTCCGGTGTTGGCGGATGTTCAATTTGATACAATGCCATTGCTTGAGGAAAATGATTTTCTCCCGGATTATGACGCTTTGCCTGATGAAGTGAAAAAACGGGCAAAATTGATGTATTTGAACTATCCAAACAATCCGACGGGCGCCACAGCCGATTTGGCGTTCTTCGAAAAAACGGTGCAATTTGCAAAAGAACATGATATTGCCGTTGTTCACGATTTCGCATACGGAGCCCTTGGATTCGACGGGAAGAAACCGGTAAGCTTCCTGCAAGCGGAAGGGGCAAAAGAAGTCGGCGTAGAGTTCTATACATTATCCAAAACTTTTAACATGGCCGGCTGGCGCGTCGCTTTTGCGGTGGGAAACCGCAGCATCATTGAAGCCATCAACTTGTTGCAAGACCATCTGTTCTGCAGCCTCTTCCCTGCCGTACAGCGCGCGGCCGCCTATGCATTGAATGGCGATCAATCCTGTGTGGAAGAATTGCGAAACATTTACGAATCCCGCCGCAATGTGCTGGTGGAAGAAGCCCGCCGGATCGGATGGAACGTAAAAGCGCCAAAAGGCTCCTTCTTTGCATGGTTGCCGGTTCCGGAAGGGTTTACGAGCCAAGAATTTTCCGATTACCTATTGGATAAGGCGGATGTGGCAGTCGCAAGCGGCAACGGATTCGGCGAGCACGGCGAAGGCTATATCCGGGTGGGGCTGCTCGTTGAAGAAGACCGGCTCCGGGAAGCCATCCGCCGTATTGAAGCATTAGGGATATTCCAAAAAGACAAAGCGAAAGTTCAAAAATGACATCATTCCCCTCCCCTTTGAATAAGCGGAGGGGTTAATATTTTTGTACCCTCTGCCTGTCCTGCATCCATAAAGCTCTCCTGAACGGAATTGGCGAAAAATTCAGAAATAAGATTGATTTTCATAGGATTTTTCGCTTACGATAGATTTACAAAGACTGCCTATTCCACAGCAAAGGGTGATAACATGACAACAAACTATACAATCGCGGTAAAAGAAGGAATCCTGAATGCGAAAAAGATTGCCCAAAAGAAACTGAATTATCAACTGGATATTCCCCATCTCTGGGCCGCTTTATTGCAACCGGACCACTTTGCCTATAACTTTTACCGGGAATTAAGCATTGATATGGATGAACTGATCCAACTCGTCAATAAGGAAGTGGATAAAATCCCCTCTTTAACCGGTACGGAAATCGCTTATGGAGAAAAAGAAAGCCAACGACTAAAAAGGCTGTTTAAACAAGCGGAAATCGAAGCGGAACGTCTGCGGGACCGGTTTATTTCCGTCGAGCATTTGATGATTGCCCTATTTGAACAAGATTTTAATCCAATCACAAAATATCTGATCCAACATCATGTCACAAAAGAATCCATCTATGAAAAATTGAATCAAACGCGAAACGGGCAAAATGTCACATCCGACAACCAGGAAGCGCTATACGATTCTTTAAACAAATATGCAGTCAATTTGAATCAACGATACATAGAGGGGAAAGTGGACCGGGTTGTCGGCAGAGAAAAAGAAATCAACGATATCATCCGCATTTTGACAAGAAAAAATAAAAATAATGCGATATTGATAGGAAGCCCCGGGGTCGGGAAAACCGCCATCGTTGAAGGGTTGGTCCAAAAAATCGTAAACAAAGATGTTCCAAATAATTTGCTCGATAAAGTCGTCTACAATCTCGATATGAGTTCCCTTCTCGCAGGAGCCAAATATCGCGGGGAATTTGAGGAAAAATTAAAAGCCGTATTAAATGATGTGAAACAATCCAATAATCGGATCATCCTCTTCATTGATGAAATCCACACGATCGTCGGTGCAGGACGTACAGAAGGCTCCATGGATGCCGGCAATATTTTAAAACCGATGCTTGCCCGCGGAGAACTTCGCTGCATTGGCGCAACCACGCAAGATGAATATCGGGAATATATCGAAAAAGACAAAGCATTGGAGCGCCGTTTCCAACGGGTAATCGTCAATGAGCCGTCGATTGAAGCAACCATTGTAATTCTGCGGGGCATTAAAGAGGATTATGAATTGTATCACGAAACCCTTATCACCGATGAAGCCATCGAAGCGGCCGTCAAACTTTCGAAACGCTACATCACCGACCGGTATTTGCCGGATAAAGCCATTGACTTGATGGATGAAGCCAGCGCAGTCAAACGGATTTCCTTAAATGAAGTCCCCCACTCCATCAAAAAAATCAACGAACAAATTTTGCAAGCAAAAATCGCCCTTTATAAGCATGAGTTGGAACCCGACCCGGCATTTGACCGGCATACATTTGAACAACAGCTAAAAAATTTGGAAACCGAAAAGGAAAAAATGGAAAAGCAATGGGCCAAAGAGCTGGAAATGCTCCATTTCACGCAGCGGGAAAAAAGAAATTTGGCAAGATTGCATAAGTTTTACGAAAAAGCGGTAAAGAACAATGAAGTCGGTCAAATCGTTCAATTGGAAACCGGTGACATTCCTGCATCCGAAAAGAGACTGAAAGAGCTGGAACAACAATGGGAGGCATTAAAGCAAAGCAAAACCTTTATCGATAATGTAGTGACCGCCGAAGATATCGAGCGCGTCGTGGAAAGGCTGACGGGAATCAAAATTACAGGCGTTATGGAAAATGAACGGGAACGGCTATTGCATTTGGAGGACGAAATACACCAATACATCGTGGGACAAGATGAAGCGGTGAAAAAAGTGACCCATGCCGTTTTGCGTTCAAGGGCTGGCATTAAAAATCCGAATAAACCGACCGGCTCGTTCCTGTTCCTTGGCCCTACCGGCGTCGGCAAGACAAAACTGGCCAAAGTGCTGGCAAAAGTGTTGTTCGGTACCGAGCTGGATATGGTGCGATTGGACATGTCAGAGTATATGGAAAAACATGCGGTCGCGAAACTCATCGGTCCTCCGCCGGGATACGCCGGCTATGACGAAGGGGGCCACTTGACGGAGGCGGTCCGACATCGGCTCCATTCCATCATCGTTCTCGATGAAATCGAAAAAGCCCATCCGGATGTTTTCAACATTCTATTGCAAGTGCTCGATGAAGGAAGACTTACGGACTCCCAAGGACGGACGGTGGATTTTAAAAATACGATTTTAATTATGACAAGCAATATCGGATCAAAATTGCTATTGGATTCGATTGATAATTATGGTGCCATTACACCTGAAGCAAGGGAAGCGGTCATTAACGAATTGCGGGCCCATTTCAGACCGGAATTTTTAAACCGGATCGATGAAACCATCATTTTCAACCCATTGGTGAAAGAACAAATGGTAGCGATTGCAGAAATCATGATGAAAGAACTCAATGAACGATTAAATGAAAACAAAATGATTCTGCACGCAACTCCGGAGGTCATCCAATGGATCGCGGAGAATGGGTACGATCCAATTTATGGAGCCCGTCCAATTCAACGGTTTATCGTCCAGCACATTGAAACACCGCTCGCCCGGGATATCATCGCCAATCAAATCGGCGAAAATGTCCGTATTACCATTTCCATCGAAAATGATGAACCGGTTTTCCATTATGAACCGATATAATTCCACTTCAATGAAGGAGAGGAATACCCCTATCCCCTCTCCTTTCCCGAAATTTCATCCCATTAAACCTTAAAAACTGTTATATTTTGTAACAAAGTTCCAATAATTTTCAAAAAATCTATAGACGAATATTTTGAAATTCGCTACAATTGATTTGAAAACGTTTTCATTATTCCGAAAATTCTTACTTATGTAACTCTTCCCACGAAAAAAAAGAAGGTGATCCCTTGAAAACTTATGATGTACTCATTATCGGAGCGGGACCTGGGGGATATGTCGCGGCGGAAGAAGCGGCACAGCTCGGGAATTCAGTGGCGGTGATTGAAAAAAATGCCGTTGGCGGCTGCTGTCTCAATGTGGGTTGCATCCCTTCCAAAGCTTATTTGCAATACAGCCACTGGTTGTCCGCCGTACAGGCCCTTAATGCAAACGGTTTATCCGTAACAGTGAATCAAATCGATTTCCCATCCGTTGTGAAAAGAAAAAACAAAATTATCTCCACCTTACAATCCGGCATTCACATGACCTTTAAAAAGAATGGCATCCATTATATTGCAGGCGAAGCGAAATACGTGGAAGGAAAAATTTTCGAAGTGAATGGAGAGCGATACTACGGAAAAAATGTGTTGCTTGCCACAGGCGGTGCCCCCTTCATCCCGAACATCCCAGGTTTGAGCGATATAGATTATTTGACGACGAACACCTTTTTTGACATGGAAACATTACCGAATCAATTGGCCATCATCGGCGGCGGTGTGATTGGTGTGGAATTGGCCTATGCCATGAAAAGTTTCGGCGCCGATGTCACGATTATCGAAGCCGCACCGGACATATTGCTGACGGTTGATCTGGAAGCCCGTGCCATTGTAAAAGAAAAGCTTCGAAGCTTAGGAATAAAAATCATCACAAAAGCATCCATACAGCAAGTGAAAAAAGGAAAGGTTGTCCTTTCCGGCCATGGGGAAATTCCTTTTGACCAACTTTTGGTGGCAACGGGGAGAAAACAAAACCTTGAGATTCCAAAAGCGATGGGACTTGAGTTGGATGAAAAACAGCAATTTGTGAAAGTCAATGAATATTATGAAACAAGCATGAAACATGTTTATGCCGTTGGCGATCTAATCGGCGGCTATACTCTTGCCCATGCGGCCAGCGCGGAAGGCATCAAAGCCGTCCGAGCCATGAGCGGCAAAAAAGAAAGGCCCGTATCGCCATACAGCATCCCCCGCCCCCTATTCATCGAACCGGAAGTATCCGAATTCGGGATGAGTGAAGAAGAAGCAAGAAAAAAGGGCTATGACGTAATTGTCGAAAAAATGCCGTTTTCATTCAATGGACGGGCCATTGCCGCCAATGAAACAGAAGGATTTGTCAAAATCATATCCGAAAGGAGATATCGGGAAATATTGGGAGCCGTGATTGTCGGACCCAATGCGGCGGACCTGATTCACCAAATTCTTGCCGTCCATGAAGCGGAAGGTACTGTTGATGAATTGGCAAACACAGTCTTCGCCCACCCTACCATTTCTGAGTTGATCCAGGATACAGCCAAAAGAATATTAAAACATCAATAAATCATAAGGAGGAATCAAGAATGACGGAAAAAGCAAAAGGCATGCCTAAATTGTTTGCGAGTGTTGATACGTCGGTGAAAGAATTGGTGGATTTAGAGATTCGCACAGCTACGGATACTGCGGAGTTGACAAAAGATAAGGCAAAATCCATGTATAAATCCATGGAGGATATCCGCAATTTTGAAGAAAATGTAAAACGTTTCTTCGCTGCCGGGGAAATTCCGGGGTTTGTGCACTTATACGCCGGTGAAGAAGCGATTGCTGTTGGTGTTTGTGCCCACCTGACAGATGAAGACTACATAACAAGCACCCACCGAGGACACGGGCATTGTATTGCCAAAGGCGGCGATTTAAAAGGAATGATGGCTGAAATCTTTGGGAAAGCCACAGGTCTTTGCAAAGGTAAAGGCGGTTCCATGCACATTGCCGACATGGATAAAGGAATTTTAGGCGCCAACGGAATGGTTGGAGGCGGTTTCGGACTGGCAACAGGTGCTGCCATGCGCAACAAATATAAGAAAACGGACCGGGTTGCCGTTTGCTTCTTCGGTGATGGCGCAGCCAACGAAGGTGTATTCCATGAATGTTTGAATATGGCATCGATTTGGAAGTTGCCAGTGATTTTTGTATGTGAGAATAACCTTTTCGCTGAATCCACTCCACAATGGTATTCTTCCGCTTCCCGTACAATCGCGGAAAGAGCGGCCGCCTACAATATGCCTGGGGTTCGGGTGAACGGAAAAGATGTTGTCGCTGTTTATGAAGCGGCCGGCGAAGCAATCGAACGCGCACGCAAAGGTGAAGGACCAACACTAATAGAATGCGTCACTTACCGGAACCACGGACACTTTGAAGGTGACGAACAAACTTACAAAGCGCCTAGCGGAGAAGAAAAAGAATGGGCGGAAGTGGATCCGCTTGAAGTATTCCGTCAATACGCCATCGAAAACGGCTTATTGACTGAAGAAGAGTTGGATCAATTGAGGGAAGAATCCGTTCGCGATATTGAAGAAGCGATTGAATTTGCGAAAAAAAGTCCAGAACCATCACCTGAATCACTCTATCAAGATGTTTTTGCGGATTAATCTAAAAAACTTGGAAAGGAGTTATAGAGAATGGCTAGAGAAATATTGTTCATGAGTGCAATCAATGAAGCGCTTGATCAAGCAATGGCAAAAGATGAAAACATCATTTTATTAGGAGAAGATATTGCAGGCGGAGCGGAAGTCCAACATTTGGAAGAGGCCAACGAAGATGCTTGGGGCGGTGTAATGGGCGTAACCCGCGGCCTTGCGCCAAAATACGGCCGTGAACGGGTCATCGATACGCCGCTATCCGAAATGGGTTATATGGCCGCAGCTGTAGGGATGGCTGTAACCGGTTTGCGTCCTGTAGCCGAGCTAATGTTCAGCGACTTTATCGGCTTTTGCTTTGACTCCATCATTGGACAAGGTTCAAAAATGCGCTACATGTTCGGCGGAAAAGCGAAAGTTCCAATGACGGTGCGCACGATGCACGGTGCTGGAGTGAACGCAGCCGCTCAACACTCTGGCTCCTACTACGGACTGTTCGGTTCGATTCCAGGCGTCAAAGTCGTTGTCCCTGCAACACCATATGACGCAAAAGGTCTTCTCCTCTCCGCCATTGAAGATGATAACCTGGTCATCTTTTCGGAAGATAAAACATTGTACGGAATGAAGGGCGAAGTACCGGAAGAATATTACACAATCCCAATCGGCAAAGCTGCCATCAAGCGGGATGGAAAAGATTTGACAATTGTGACCATCGGAAAAATGTTGTACGTCGGCTTAGAAGTTGCAGACATTTTAGAAAAGGACAATATCTCAGTCGAAGTCATTGACTTGCGCACTGTTGCACCATGGGATGAAGAAACAGTACTGGAGTCTGTGAAGAAAACAGGCCGCTTAATTATCATCGATGAATCCAATCCGCACAACAACACGGCAACTGATATCGCTTCAGTTGTAGCAGACAAAGCCTTTGATTATTTAGATGGACCGATCAAATGCGTATGCGCGCCAAACACACCTGTTCCGTTTGCTGCTAATCTTGAAAAATTATATATCCCAGATGCTAATAAAGTATTGACAGTAGCGACAGAAATTATCGATGACTTGAGAGTTAAATAGAGAGGGGTGATTCATCATGGCTACGGAAATATTGATGCCTAAGCTAGGCTTGACGATGACAGAGGGTACAGTAGAACATTGGTTTGTAAATGAAGGTGATGAAGTTCATGCAGGTGATGCAGTGGCGGAAATCAGTTCAGAGAAATTGACCGGTGAAGTCGTTGCACCAGAGTCCGGTACAATCATTAAAATTGTCGCTCAAGTAGGAGATGTCGTACCAAGTAAGGCGCCCATCGCGTATATCGGAAAACCTGGTGAACAGATCGGCTCCCCTTCTCCATCAGCCGGCACACCGGAAGTACAAACCGTCAAAACACCGGTGGCAAATGAACCTGCAAAAACGGAATCAAATGTAAAAGATGACGGAGAAAGAATCTTTATTACGCCAATTGCCCGCAAGATGGCGAAAGAACTTGGCATTGATATTCGCAATGTTGTCGGTACAGGTGGCAACGGGCGAATTACCCGGTTGGATATATTGAGATATCAAGCCTCTATGGAGAAAGCATCTCCGGCAACAGACAGCGTTCCATCCGCGTCAGCAGTTTCATATGGTACCGGTCTTGCCGGTTTGCGCAAAACCATTGCCCAACGAATGATGCGCAGTGTCCAAACAACTGCCCAAGTAACGAACCATCGAAAAGTGGATATCACCGAATTGATGAAATTCCGCGAAGATATCAAGTCGAAAGTGAAAGAACCGCTTGACAATAATGAACTAAGCATCAATACCCTTCTGACAAAAGCGGTCGTTTTGGCACTAAAAGATACGCCGGATATGAACGCCTGGTATCATAATGGCGAATATATCCGCGTGGAAGAAGTGCATATCGGAATGGCCACGGCGGTGGAAGACGGCTTGGTCGTTCCCGTCGTCAAAAACGCCCATCTCATGTCCTTGTCCCAACTTGGCGCTGCCATCAAGAAGGTGACAACCGAAGCACGGCAAGGCACACTGGACGGCAGCCTTTACAGCGGATCGACTTTTACGATTACAAACTTGGGCGGTTATGAAATCGAATACTTCACCCCTATCTTGAATACACCGGAAGTGGGCATTTTAGGTGTCGGTGCCATCCAAAAAGAACTGGCACTGGAAAATGGTGAAGTGGTGGAGAAATTGAAATTGCCACTCAGTTTAACTTACGATCACCAAATTATCGATGGTGCTCCTGCCGCGGAATTTTTGGGAAAAATCGCCGATTACTTGCAAGACCCATATCGTCTGCTTCTATAAAAAGAAAATGGTTCACTCACCTTTCCTCTTTATATATGTTTGATGCATGTTTTCCTGACTTTGAACCCCTTGGACCCTCTCAAGAGAATCCAAGGGGTTTTCATGTTAAAACAGAAGGGACGACTGTTTTTTCCATTTTGAAAAGTTCGTTGCTTGGTCAATGATTTCGCGGATTTCCTTTTCTGCTTCAGCATACAATTTGGCGTAGTTCGTCGCACGGAGAATCGCTTTCCGATATTCCTTTGAAATTTCTTCAATTTTCGCCTCGGCTTCATCGGATAGTTGGCAATGTTTTGTAATGTCAAAGATGACATCCCCTTCCCTTCCATCTTCAGGGAAGTATTCGTGGGGAGCGGTACTGTCGAAAATGCAAAGCTTCAACTCCGGCAAAATGACCATGTCGATGGATTTGGAATCTAATCCGCACCACACCTTTTGGACATCAAACCCTCTTTTTAACGCATCTTGCGCCAACTGTTTCAACATGGTCGACTTTCCTGTCCCTGGCAATCCCTTAATAAAATATCTTCTGTCCATATTCCGTGTAATATTTTGCAGAAAATCTTTGGCCCCATCCGGCGTCAGCGTTCCGAACAAGCGGTGGGTTAAAACACCGGATTTATTGAGAAGCATGCCGTCAAATATTTGGTCAAAGAATTCATCCTGTTGCTGTTCATACGCCTTCCAATCCATATGGGCCTGCGTCTCTTTTTCCCAATCATCGTGAATCCGGATGGCTTGTTGAAGAGAAGCAAAACATTGATCATGCCATTTTTCGGCTTCCTCGGAAAGTTGCTTCAATCGTTCGCCATGTTTTATGAGGATCGGTTCTTCCAAACATTCATAGAAGGAAATGACTTTATCGCGGGTGCCAAGTTGCGTTGGTTCAATGGAAGGTTTTGAGCTTTGGAGAAATAAAGTGTCGATGCCTTTGATGAAGGTTGCCTGAATGGTATTTTCAAAAAGGGGATCATAGAAAAATTCGATATCATGGCCTTTATTGACATAATGATAGCCGATTTCTTTTAATAAATTGGAAACATTGAAGCCGAAGATGCCTTTCAAAAAATAGACTTCCTTGGCTTCCCGTACAATGTCTTTATATAGATTTTTCCATCCCTGTCCGGTCATTGCCTGCCCAAAATATTTTGTAATGGAACCTTTCAATGGATCATCCTTTCCGGGTGATTGTAGTGCCAGACACCTATAACAGCTCTTTCCCCACCTTTTCATAGATGGCAAGCGCCTCATCCAGCATTTCTTTCGTATGGCTGGCGGTTGGCATATTGCGGATGCGGCCTGTTCCTCTTGGTACGGTCGGATACACAATGGCTTTTGCATAAACGCCTTCTTCCAATAAACGTTTTGAAAACGCCTGTGTCAATTTTTCATCTCCAATGATGCAAGGGGTGATCGGCGTTTCCGAATTCCCGATATCAAACCCGAGCTTTTTTAATCCCGCTTTAAGATAATTGCCGTTCTCCCATAACTTGTCGGTCAGTTCTTTCGACTGCATCAACATATCAATCGCTGCAATGGTTGCCGCCACATCCCCCGGAGGCACCGCCGTTGAAAAAAGAAATGGACGGGATCGCACCTTCAGCCAATCAATCAGCCTTTTCTTCCCTGCCACATAGCCGCCGACAACACCGATCGCCTTTGACAACGTCCCAATCTGAAAATCGATTTCTTTCTCCAATCCGAAATGCTTTACCGTCCCTCTTCCATTCCCGGTGACCCCTGAACCGTGGGCATCATCCACATATGTGATCAAATCGAATTCCTTCGCGATTTCTACAATGTCCGGTAACTTCGCCAAATCCCCATCCATTGAAAAAACGCCATCGGTAATGACCATCATCTTCCGGTAGCGCCCGGATTCCGCGGCTTCCTTGGCCTTTTTCCGCAAATCATCCATATCAGAATGAGTATATACAACAATCTTTGCTTTGGATAATCGACAGCCGTCAATAATCGAAGCGTGATTCAATTGATCCGATAAAATGCAGTCTTCCTGATCCATCACTGCGGAAATGGCAGCCATGTTGCAGTTGAAACCGGACTGGTAGCTGATTGCCGCTTCCGTCCCTTTAAACTCGGCAATCTTTTCTTCCAATTGCTGATGCAAATCGAGGGTCCCGTTAATCGTTCGTACTGCTCCTGCCCCGACTCCGTATTTGTCGATGGCTTCTTTGGCCACTTTCTTCAGTTGCTCATTCGTCGCCAAACCTAAATAATTATTGGATGATAAATTAATCAACCTTTTGCCGTTGATTTCAATGACAGGCCCGTTCGCCCCTTCTAACACATCAATTCGGTTATATAATCCTTGGCTTTTTAATTGCTGCAAGTTTTCCTCAAGAAATGCATCCAGAACTTTTGCCAATTCTCCACCTCCAACTGGGTTGTTTACAGTCACTATATGACAGGAACCTTCAATTCTTATCCGATGAAACGCAAATTCCCGAAAGAAATGATGTTATTTCATATTAGAAAAAGCATGCACCCCGCTCAATACAAAAAATGGCGTTGATGAAGTGAAACTGGATTTACCGATGCTCGGGAAAAATTTCATTTTTACAATAAAAAAAGGCTTAAGCCCCCGTAAAAGCTTAAGCCGTTTGATTTTGTTCCACCGAAAGCAAAGGTGCGCCAAAAACTTCGGCCTGATTCAAAAATGCCCATCAGGCCCCGCTTACCAATGCTTTTTCACTTTCCAGCACTTTCCCTAAAAGCTTCGCCACTTCCAACATGCCGTATTTGCCTGCTCTTGCTTCCGCATCGCTGTTGTAATTCGTATTTGTATTAATGTCGTACGTAAAAACGACGCCGTTTTCATCCTTGATGAACTCAATGCCGGCAACTGCGATGTCATTGGCCTGCAAGAACGCTTCATACGTTGCGATTTGCTCCAAATCCACATCGTCAATGATTTCAAATTTTGGTTTCTGTTCCACCTGCTCGCCAACCGGGCAGAACAAGTCATTGATTTGGCAAGCATCTGCCGGGCAAAGCTCAAACCCTTTCGAAGTATCCACGTGCACAGCGTAGAAAAATTTTCCGCCGATGAATTCTGCCCGTGTAATATAGGATTCCGGCGCTTTAATATACTCCTGGATCAGCGTGATGCCGTCCACCGGCTCTTCATATGCCGGTCCATCAAGATATTCTTTCAATGCGTCGATGGAATGGAATAATTGTACACCAAGCCCTTTTCCGGCGCGGTTATGCTTTGTGATAAAAGGTGTTTTTCCCAGGCTTTCCGCCGCTTTCACAATCTGCTCTTTTCCGACTGCCCCAATCGTTTTTGGCACGCGGATCCCCGCTTTTTCAAGAGCGATGTATTGATTGATTTTGCTTAACTCCAATGATAATGCCTTCGTTCCATTCAATACTGTACGGCCGTGATGCTCCAGCCATGCAAGCACCGCCCCCGTCAACTCCGGAGCAAAGCGGTGGTTGCGCGTATGGGATGAAGCGCTCATCCGGCTATAGTAAATCCCTTTCGGCGGCTCCTTCGTCAGATCAACCGTCCCCTCGTCCAAATGCCACAACTCATAAGGGAGATTCAATTCTTCCAAACGTTTCGTCAGATGAACTGTCCATTCATCGTTTTCATGGATGACATAGATTTTTGACATTTATTTCACTCCTAATTTTTCTTTTCTCAATTCTTCCACCAACGGCATCACTTTTTCCGCAAAGCGGTTCATCTCTTCCAATTGAGGGGAGAATTGGAGAATCAATAAATTCACTCCGGCATCTTCGTATTCCAGTATGCGTCTTGCGATTTGTTCCGGCGTTCCGATTAAATTTGGACGCAAACCGCGGTTGGATACGGAATAGTCTTCCAGGCTGACATTTACATTTAATTGAGACTTGCTGATAAAATCCTGATATCCCGCATAGCCCGGACTTCCCTCAGATACATCCGTAATGCGGGCCAATTCTTCTTTCGCCTCTTCTTCTGTATCCCGGCAAATGACAAATGCGGCCATTCCAAAGGTTTCAAAAGGCGGTTTTCCTAAATTTTTTCTTCGATTTTGCATATCAGCAAGCTTTTCTCTCACTTCTTCCACTGTTCCCCCGTGGATTACATAAGAATCGCAAGTTTTGGCAATCGTTTGTTTGCCTGTTTCGCTTTCCCCGCCGGCATAGAGCGGAATATGGCGATTGCGCAGCGGCTTCGGCTCCAAATACGTATTTTCATATTGATAGAACTTCCCTTTATAAGAAAACGGCGTGTGATTCCATAAGCCTTTCAGCACTTCAATAAATTCTTCCGTGCGGGCATATCGGTCATCGTGGGCTGTAAACTGTCCGCCATATTGTCTCGCCTCTTCTTCCCACCATGCGGAAACAATATTCAATGAAAGTCTGCCTCCGCTGATGTGATCGATGTTTGTTGCCGTTTTCGCAAAAGTGGCAGGGTTATAGAATCCCGGACGGATAGCCACTAAGATTTCCAATTTTTCCGTAACGGCGCTGATGGCTGCCGCTGTGGACCATGCATCCATCGACGGCGCTTCAATTCCTTTTATATCATTTAAAAATAATTCCGGAATGAGTGTCATCGAATACCCTTTTTGTTCCGCATTTTGTGCCAATGTTTTTAAGTATTCAAAGGTAGTGGGCATGTTTTCATTTTCCACATTTCTCAGCCAGCCGCCCCAAACCGGCATCCAAAAGCCATATTTCATATTTGCTCCGCCTTCCTTTCTTTCTATTCGAAACTATCTGAATTTTTTAATTGCACTAATCCTATCACATTACTCTATTTAATTCAATAGTATTTTTCCTACAAAACATAGTTGACACATTGGATTAATGTGATATATCATGGTCGATAACAAAATGTTCAAAAAATTCACTACTCGAAGGAGAGACATTTCCAATGACTGAATACCGATTTGATACCCTTGCTGTACACCACGGCCAGGCGCCCGACAGCGACTATGGTTCAAGAGCTGTTCCTATATATCAAACCACTTCCTATGTTTTCGAAAGTGCCGAACATGCCAGCAAACTATTCGCTTTGGAAGCAGATGGTCACATTTATTCCCGAATGAGCAATCCGACGGTGGATGTCTTCGAAAAACGGATGGCTGCCCTTGAAGGCGGAGTGAGCGCCATTGCGACTTCTTCCGGCCAAGCGGCAATCACATTGGCTTTATTGACATTGGCAAAACCAGGCGATGAAATCATCGCTTCTTCCAATATATATGGCGGTACATATAATCTGTTGGATGCCACTTTGAGAAGGGCCGGCATTAACGTCATTTTTGTGCCGGGCACCGATCCAAAACAATTTGAAGAAAAAATCACCGATAAAACAAAGGCGATTTTCGCAGAAACAATCGGTAATCCCAGCCTGCATGTTTTGGATATCGAAGAAACCGCCAAAGTGGCCCATGCTCATGGCATTCCGCTTGTGATTGACAGCACCTTTACAACGCCTTATATTACAAAGCCGATTGAATGGGGAGCAGACATCGTCATCCATAGCGCAACAAAATGGATTGGCGGACATGGCACTGCCATTGCCGGTGTCATTATTGACAGCGGGAACTTCCCATGGGACTCCGGACGTTTCCCGGAATTTACGGAGCCCGATCCGACTTACCACGGTGTGCGCTTTTACGAAAAATTCGGCCGTGAAGCCTTCGCCTCAAAAGTGAGAGCGCAGCTTTTAAGGGATTATGGAGCTTCTTTATCCCCTTTTAACGCTTTCCTGTTATTGATCGGCCTTGAAACGTTGCACCTCCGCATGCAGCGCCACTGTGAAAACGCTCTGAAACTTGCACAATATTTAGAGCAGCATGAAGCGGTGGAATGGGTCCGATACCCGGGACTTTCCGGTCATGAATCCTATGAAAATGCCAAAAAGTATTTTAAAAACGGTTTTGGCGGAATTGTTGTTTTCGGTGTGAAAGGAGACCGGAAAACGGCCGCGAAAGTACTGGATGAAACAAAGCTCTGGTCCCATCTTGCCAATGTGGGGGATGCCAAATCCCTGATCATCCATCCCGCGACAACCACTCACCAGCAGTTGTCAAAAGAGGATTTGGTAAAAACCGGGGTTACAGAAGAAATGATCCGCCTCTCTTGCGGAATTGAAGACTTTGAAGATATTAAAGAAGACTTAAATCAAGCATTGCAAAAAGCAGTCTTACAAACCATTTAGAAGGAGTGTTTTCGTTGAAAAAGAACATTGCCATAGTGCTAACCTTAATTCTTGCTCTTACCCTCATTCTTCAAGGATGCTCATCAAGCAATGCTTCCGGGAATGAAGAATTGAAAACCATCCGTTTGGATTATGCCTATTACTCTCCTACCAGTCTCATATTAAAATATAACGGCTGGGCGGAGGAAGAATTTGAAAAAGAAGGCGTCAAAGTCGAATGGACATTAAGCCAAGGAAGCAATAAAGCGCTGGAATTCTTGACTTCCAACAGCATTGACTTCGGATCGGCAGCCGGTGCGGCGACACTAATTACCAAAACAAAAGATGTGCCGATCAAAAACATCTATATTACCTCCACTCCTGAATGGACGGCTCTTCTCACAAAAGATGCTTCCATTCAAAGCGTGGAAGACTTGAAAGGTAAAAAGGTAGCCGCCACTTACGGAACAGATCCATACATCTTCCTGCTTCGCGCATTGAATGAAGCCGGTTTATCCGAAAAGGATATTCAATTTGTCAACTTGCAGCACCAAGACGGCTATCAGGCTTTATTAAAAGGCGATGTGGATGCCTGGGCCGGCCTTGACCCGATCATGGCAACAGCCGAATTGAAATCCGGTGCGAAGATCTTTTATCGAAACATTGATTTCAATACGTATAATTTCTTAAATGTCCGGAAAGAGTTTGCGGAGAAACATCCGGAAGCGGTGGAAAAAGTGATTCAATTGTATGAAAAAGCCCGTGCATGGATCCTTGAGCATCCGGATGAAGCGGCGGAAATCATCGCAAAAGAAGCTCAAATCGATCTGGACATAGCGAAAAAACAATTGGAACGCACAAAATTTGATACGTACATCCCATCCAACGAACAAAAAGAAGCTCTTCATGCAGCCGGAGATATCTTGCAAAAAGCGGGTGTCATCGATCAGAAAGCGGATTTGACAAAACATATCGATGAATTGATTGATCCTTCTTTCGCTAAAAAAGTAAGTAAATAAGGAGGTTTACTAAAATTGAGTAAAAAAGTATCCGGAATATCCCAAACAATCCCGCTTTCTATTGAAACAAAAAAATCGGCCAAAAAGAAAAGAAATTCGAATGTATGGCTCGGCTTCATTTTGCCCGCCCTGCTGCTTGCCGTCTGGACGGCCGCAACGGAAACAGGATTTATACCGTCTTACCAGCTCCCTTCCCCAAGAAATGTCATTGAACGGATTGTGCGTTTAGTGCAAGACGGTTCTTTATGGTCCCATGTCGGTATCACTTTTTACCGGGTGGGCATCGGGTTTTTCATCGGTACTGTGGCAGCCGTATTGTTGGGATCCATTGTCGGATTTTACAGCAAAGCCGAGAAAATTTTTGATCCGATTATCCAGGCATTCAAATCGATTCCTTCCTTGGCCTGGGTGCCCCTCTTCATCTTATGGATGGGCATCGGGGAAGCATCGAAAATCAGCTTGATCGCCGTCGGGGTATTCTTCCCTGTTTATTTGAACATCGTCAGCGGCATTTTGAACGTGGACCGGAAATTGATTGAAGTCGGAAAAGTATATGGATTGGGCCATTTCCAATTGGTCAAACGCATCATCTTCCCGGCAAGCCTCCCTTCCTTTTTCACAGGACTCCGTAGCGGCCTTGGGTTGGGATGGATGTTCGTCGTTGCCGCCGAATTGATGGGAGCGAGCGAAGGATTGGGATATCTCCTGGTGATCGGGCAAAACTCTTCCTCCCCCGACATCATCATTGCCAGCATCTTGTTGTTCGCGATTGTCGGCAAATTGACGGACTGGTTTGTGAAAATTATTGAAAATAAAGTATTGGCATGGCGAGATACTAGCGCGATAGGAGGTTAAACATGCTTACCATCAATCGACTCAACCGCATTTTCGAAGGCGATAACGGCGTGCGGAATGTCTCCTTTTCCGTGGAAAAAGGCGAAATCATCGGGCTGCTCGGAAAAAGCGGTTCGGGGAAAAGTACCATTTTGAAAGCCATTGCCGGTCTCGATCAAGGATATAGCGGGGACATTCTCATCAATGGCGATAAAATTCAGGGACCCCACGAAGAAATCGGGGTCGTCTTCCAGGAACCGCGGCTTTTTCCATGGTTGACAGTGCTTGAAAATGTCCAGTTTGGCCTGAATGGAAATAAAAAAGAAAACACCGCTGCCGCTCGGGAACTGTTGAAAGAAGTGGGACTCGAACATGCGGAAAATTTATATGTCAAACAATTATCCGGCGGAATGGCGCAGCGGGTGGCGATCGCCAGAGCCCTTGTAACAAATCCAGGCCTGCTCCTTCTCGATGAACCTTTCAGTGCGCTCGATGCGTTTACCAAAATGCAACTTCAAGATTTGGTGCTGAAAATCTGGAAATCGCAGCAGTTAACGGCGGTGATTGTCACTCATGACATCGATGAAGCTTTATACTTATGTGACCGGATCATCGTCTTATCCGGAAAACCCGGGCAAGTGGAGCGGGAATTCCGCATCGAGGAAGCGCGGCCCAGAAACCGCGGCAGCGAAACCCTTGCCCGCATGAAAGCGGAAATTCTGAAATCTTTAGGTATTGAAGCGGTCTACAGTTAATTCTGTTGTCCGCTTTAATATAACCCTCCTGTTACACGGGAAGAGGCTGGGACAAAACTAGCTTCTAGATAGGAAAAAGGAGAATTTGAGCCAACTCAAATTCTCCTTTTTCCATTTATCCCCATTATTTTTGGTTAGTTGATCTTTGTTGGCCGTGTATTTTCGTAAATTCACGGCCATTAAGGCAATGCCCATTTCATTTTCCACTTTCGATTTTCCTCGAACGGAAAATCGAGTGAAACGCAAATTAGCCTTCAAGAATCCAAAAACTGGTTCTACGTCTATTTTACGTTGACGGAAAATAGAACCAGCTTTTTCTTCTGAAAGCTTCGCTCTTACATATTCTTTTTGTTGTTCCCATTTTTCATTCACCATGACCTTTCGGTGATTGCCTTCCTTTGCTTTTGTGCATGATGAACGAAATGGACATCCTGAACAGTTTTCACATTCATAGATTTTCAATTCTCGTTTGAAACCAGTCTTATCTGTACGTACAGAACGATAACGGAAGGTTACTCGCTGCTGATTTGGACAAATGTAGGTATCACTTTCTTCGTCGTACATCCAATTGTCTGGATGAAATGGATTTTGTTTATATTTCTTCTTTTGTTCTTTCTCATACATGGTATATGGAATGAGTGCCTCACATTTTCGATTCGAAAGGATGTCTTCATAGTTTTGTTCACTACCATAACCAGCATCTGCGACAATATACTTTGGCAACGGAAAATAATCCTTTTCTATCTTATTCAAGAACGGAATTAATGTACGTGTATCAGTAGGATTTGGAAAGATGCTATAAGCTAGTGCGTATTGACCTTCTGTTGCGATTTGTACGTTGTATCCAGCCTTCAATTGACCGTTTTTCATATAGTCGTCTTTCATTCGCATGAACGTCGCATCTAAGTCTGTTTTGGAATAACTATTCCGTTCACCCAAGATTTCGAAGTCTTTTTGATACTTTTGTTTACGTAAAATCAAGTCAATCAACTGTTTGTACACTCGCTTCGGATATTTCCGTTCGCTTCTTAATGCTTTTCGTTCTGTGGCATCGGGCGATGCTTCTATCTTTTGGTCATATTCCGTAATCACTTCATCGACTTGTTGCACCATTTGAGCGAGTTCTTCAACGGACAGTTCTCCCTCATTTTCCCGCTCCATTTCAGGGATGATTTCCTTCTCTAACAGTTCGTTGTAGAGCTGATTGGATTTTTCAATTAAGCTTTGGTTGTATTTTTCAATGGATTTCTTCCATACGAAAGTAAATTTATTGGCATTCGCTTCAATCTTCGTACCATCGATAAAAATGGCTTCTTGATCGATTAACTTTTCTTCCACCAGTTGGCAACGGAATTGGACAAAACATTGACGAATTAATTCTTTTACTTCCGGATGCACACGAAAACGATTGATCGTCCGATAACTTGGTTCATATCCTTGTGCCAACCACATCATTCGTATACTGTCCTTTAATAGCGCTTCAATTTTTCGACCTGAAAAGACAGACTGCGAATAGGCACACAAAATAATTTTTAGCATCATGCGTGGATGATAAGCAGGACAACCTGTATTTCGAAGAAACGGCTGGAAGGCTTCATCTGGAATACTTTCAACTAAATGGTGAATGTGGAAGGCAATATCATTTTCTTGTAATTTTATTTCTAAATCTAGAGGCAAAACTAATTGATTCATGTTATAATATTTGAACATAAGGACCCTTCTTTCTGTTAGGTTTTGTGTGCTAACTTAATTTTAACAGAAGAGGTCCTTATTTTTTATTGAAAAAATGAAAAACAGCCCATGAAATTTCATTCCAAAATTTCATGGGCTGTTTCCATTTTAGAGGGGGTTTTGTCCCAGCCTCTTTCTTTTTCTTGGCGTCCAAAGGGGATCTTAATCTGCGCAAGCGAAAAGTTTCATCTGACCAGGAAGAACCCCAGTCCTTACAAAATAACTCCCACCTTTTGCATTATTTTTTTATCCTTCAATATCATCCCTCCCGCCCTTCATTGAATTGTCCATCGATTTTTGATTTATCTATTGGTAGCGTAATTGTTGAAAGGTCTTAAAAATTCCCCCTTGCTGGAACTTTCGGTTATGGCGGACAATAATGGGGAGCCATTTCCCTTTCGAAATTGTTTTATTTTATACTGGTAATAGAAACGATTGGAATGAAGGAAAACAACAATTTCATATGTTCGGCTTGTGCAAACCCTTTCCACCGGCATCCAAACGTTGATTGAATGAAAACCAATGAATAATAAAGGATGATTAATGTGACGAATGAAGTGACTTTTCGTATTGCGACCCTTGAAGATTTGCCAATCATTGTGGAGATTTACAATTCGACGATTCCAAGCAGAATGGTCACTGCGGATACGGAACCTGTAACAGTGGAGGATCGATTACAGTGGTTTTATAGCCATAATCCTGAAAAGAGACCTTTATGGGTGGTGGAATTTGAAGAAGATATTTGTGGTTGGGTAAGTTTTCAGTCTTTCTATGGGAGACCTGCTTATGATGCCACTGTTGAAGTCAGCATTTATCTTCATGAAACCTATAGAGGAAAAGGACTGGGGAAAAAGATTTTAAGCAAGGTGATCGAGGAATGCCCTAAGTATAAAATTGACACGCTGCTTGCTTTCATCTTTGGACACAACGAACCAAGCCTTAAACTATTCTACAGTTTCGGCTTTGAAAAATGGGGGCATTTGCCGGAAGTGGCGGAATTGGATGGGGTTAAGCGGGATTTACTGATTCTCGGCAAAAAAATACGGTAAATAAATATATCCGACCCAAGAAAGGGATAAAAATTTCTTGGGTCTCTTTCTAAAAAAGCAGTGAATCATTTCTAATGGATAAACGGTTTCTCCCCTTCCATCGCTTCTTCCCCTATACATTTTAATAGCAGTTTCTGGAAGTAAGGCAATGCAAATTGCACAATATAGCCGGATCCAACCGCAATAATGACCGTGCCGATGCCAAAGGGGCCACCCAATATCCATCCGATCACAGCAACGATCAACTCAATGGACATGCGGGCAACTTTAATGCTTCCCCCCAATTTTTCAACAATCCACATCATCAATCCATCCCGTGGACCCGATCCTAAATTTGGCGAAATGTACATCCCTGTGCCAAAACTTAAAACAAAAATGCCGATCAAAAAATAGATCAATTGGAAGAAAAAATTCTCCGCTTCAGGCAAAAGCCAATAAAAGAAGTCGATGAACACGCCTGTCAACAACATGTTTAACCATGTGCCGATTTTTGGAAAACTTTTATACATGAGCGAAGTAAAGGCAACAATGATAAGCCCCGTTATAATTACCCAGGAACCGATCGATAATCCGATTGTTTTATATAAAGCGATATGCAACACATCCCACGCATTGACCCCGATTTCTTCTCCTTTAATCACCATCGCAATTCCCAACGCCATAATGATTAAACCGGCGATGTAAAATCCCCAACGCCATGAATAAACTTTCCTCATCCTTCAAGCCCTTCTTTCTATCTAAATCTTTCTACCCCTGCTTCCAAACAAACATTTTCCACATGCCGCTGGAGCCATACCGGCATTTTTTGAATGGTCAACACGTTCCTGGAACAGAACTTCCTGCCCCTTCTTCATTACGAAAAAATCTATTTTTTTGTAACAGAAGCAAAATCCGCATCTACTGCATTTGCCAAATCCATTGGGGCCAATTGAATTTGCAATCCAATTTTTCCTCCGCTGACGATGATGTAATCAAGATTTTCCGCGGACTTATCAATAAATGTCGGAAACAGCTTTTTCATGCCGATGGGTGAACAGCCTCCGCGCACGTAGCCGGTTGTCCCCAGCAAATCTTTTAAAGGCAACATCTCCACTTTCTTTTCACCGGCCACCCTTGCAGCCGCTTTTAAATCCAACTCCGCTTCCACGGGGATTACAAACACATACATTTTTCCAGCCCCTGCCGTCGTCACAAGGGTTTTGAAGACATGGTCCACCGGATGCCCTATTTTCTTCGCCACCGATACCCCGTCGATTGCCCCCTCCGACTCATAAGCAATGGATTGAAAAGGCACCTTTTTTTGTTCCAATAACCGAATAGCATTGGTTTTTGCGATTTTCTTTTTCGTCACCTTTCATCACCTTCAATTTCCATTCATGCAATACCTATCATATCAGATTTTCCTGGAGCGGGTTGGATCGTCTTCATGAAAAAAGACCGTCCCTTACCGAAACGATCTTTCCCCTTGCCACTTACTTCACTTTTTCAAGATGACGTACCATTTGGCCGTAATGACTTTCCACATGATCGATAATTAAGTGATCGATTAAAAAAGACAACGGTTTGCCATCAAACTTTGGATTATAGCTGGGCGCGGTTTTTTCTAAATCCTCTTCCTTCACTTTTGACAGTACCTGTTCAACTTTAGGAACAAGATTTTTTAGTTTTTCAACCGCTTCTTCTTTTTTCAATTGGGATACCACCTGATCACTAACCGCTGCCAAACGGCGAACATGCTCGTGATTGCGTCCCCATTTGGCCCCTGGTACAATAAGCAATGCTTCTAAATCCGCCACCCAAAAATCCACTGCTTCCAAAACATGTGATACAATTTGCATAGCGGACCATTCCTTTTCGGAAGGCTTCATATACAACTTTTCTTCATCTGTGTTTTCCAGCACTTCAATGATTTTCTCTATACTGTTTTTGAATGATACCAGTTTGTCATTTAATACTTGAACAACCATATCAAACTCCCCTTTATCAAAATAGTGAATTTTACCCCTTATATTGATAATATATATCATAAAATATTAAACTATTATTAATGAATACGCAATGAATACAACCTACACCAGAAAGGAACAATTTTTATGACAAAATCTCCTTCAACTATCGGTTCACTTAGTCAAGGGATTAAAATCATTGATGTCGTCGCACAAAGCGACGTTCCGGTGAAATTTACGGAACTCCAGCAAAAAACAGGTATATCCAAAAGCAACCTTTATAAATATTTGAACACACTAACACAGCTTGACCTGTTATATCGGGATCGACAAGGTTCCTACTCTCTTGGCTACAAACTCCTTGAATACGGAAATGCAGCCATGAGAAATCATGATATCACAAGCAAATTATCTCCGTACTTCAAAGAAATCAGCAATATTACGCAGATGTCCACTTCTCTTTCCATTTGGTTAAATGATTGCCCGGTGATTACAAATATTTGGAATACCAATTACGGCATTAATATCGGCGCCCAAATCGGCACAAAACTGCCTCTTTTATCCGCCGCCGGGAAAGTGTTTGCCGCCTATTCAAAGAACGAAGAAGTGGCCCAATGGATTAAGCTGGAGCAAGAAAGGATTCCGAATTTTTCTGAGGAACAATTTCATAAAGAATTGCAGGAAATCCGCAGCTCCCATGTAGCCTTTGCGAAGGAACCGCTTGTCAATCATGTATCTTCTTTCGGCGTGCCGATTTTAAATTACAAAAATGAAATTATAGCCGCTGTTGCGGTAATCGGGTTTACGGAAAACATCCCGAACGATCCAAAAGTTGAAATGATTCAAAAAGTCATCGACATATGCAAGGAAATGTCAAGAATTTACGGCTATCATGAATAAGAGTGAAAAATGAGGCTGGGACAAAAGATAAAAAACACCATTTTCTCCCGGGAGAAAATGGTGTTTTTTTGATAATTGAAGAAAATTGATTTCCGTTCCGGGGACGCTTTCCGCGGGCCCGGCTCGAGCCTCCTCGGAGCTCAATCCTTCGCTCCTGCGGGGTCTCGAGACTCGGGCTGTTCCCGCAGGAAAGCTTTTGCTTTGCGACGAAAGCGGAGCGACAGGAGCACTCGCCCCGTCACTCCAATCAATTTTTTACAAAAATTCTTTTTGCAGCTCGTTCACTTTATTAGTTATGTCCCAGCCTCATTTTTGTTCCATATATCACTGAATGCCGGACACTTCCTTTTCTTTTTTAAAAATGCCGTATAGGAAGTCTACGACATGATAATCTGTAGGTTTATGTCTTTCGAACACTGCATCCCGCACCATTTTTAACACTTCATCTTCCGCATGGATAATTTCCCCCCACTTGCGGGCACTCCGTTGAACCATGCCGGCACGGGGAGCGCGGATTTTTTCATATTTTTTAAACGCTTCTTCATACGTATCGCATTCAATCAGTTTTTCTCTTAGGCACCAAGCATCTTCAAGCGCTTGAACGCCGCCTTGTGCAAGATATTGCAACATCGCATGAGCCGCATCTCCAAGCAATGTTATATTGCCTTTTGACCAAGTGTCAATCGGTTCCCGGTCAAACATCTGCCATTTGAACTGGCGATTGATGAATTTTAATAAATAATGTGCATCCGGATGTGCCCCTTCAAAGCGGCGGAATAATTCTTCCGGCGTTCCCCAATCTTCCACGGATGTATCGTAAGATTTGAAAACCACTACCAGATTGAATAATTCTCCGCGGCGGATTGGATATTGCACCAAGTGAAGATTTGGACCAATCCACATAATCACATCATCCAACGTCACTTGATCTTTCACTTCTTCGATCGGAATCGTTCCACGATACGCCACATACTCCGAGTTCACCGGGGCATCGTCAACAAATAATTTGCGAAGATTCGATTTTACCCCATCCGCACCAATAACGGCATCCGCTGAATATCTGTCGCCTTTCTCAGAAATGATTGTAACAGTGCCATTTTCTTGTTCCGCAGTTTGAATTCTTGAGTTTGTGAAAAATTTGATGTTTTTCCGTTTTTGACATGCTTCAAAGAGCACACGGTGCAAATCGGAACGGTGCATTACGATATAAGGTTGGCCAAACTCTTTTTGGAATCCCTCTCCCAAATCAAGGGATGCCACTTCTTTTCCTGAATAAATATCCTTTAATACTAATCTTTTTGGCAATACGGCATATTTTAATATTTCTTCCTTTACCCCGAAGCGATCCAACACTTCAAGTGCATTCGGCGCCAATTGCAGACCTGCCCCCACTTCTCCAAATTCCGGCGCCTGTTCAAATACCGCAACAGATTTCCCCGCATCATTTGCAGCTAAAGCAGCGGCTAATCCCCCGATTCCACCGCCTACTACAATCACATCACTAATTTTTGACATAAAAAACTCCACCCCTTTGTTTGAATCAATCGTTCCATTTTTAGAGAACAGCGTTCTCTTTAAGAAAACTTTATAATACAATTCTAATATCCGTCAATATTTAAATCGAAAAATTCTAAAATTTCTTTCTAAATCAATTATTTGCTATAATATCGGACATCAGATGTAGTTGGAGGAATATTATGTCAAAAGAAAACAAGATTCAATCATTAGAAATCGGTTTAAACATTTTAGAAATCATCGCAACCCATAATAAGCCATTGAAATTTTCAGAAATACAAAACATCACATCAATGACCAAAAGCAATTTGCACAAATATTTGACAACCTTGCATGAATTCGGGGCGATTCAGCGAAATCCCGACAATACTTATTCTTTGGGACATAAATTGATTCAATTGGGGAATCTTGCCCAGGGACAAACTTCAATCGTGGAAGTGGTGATTCCGTATTTGAAAAAAATCAGCGAGAAAACCGGTCTTACCGCCCTACTTGCGGTGCCATCCGTCGGCGGTCCTCTGGTTTCCTATATTTCAGACGCATTATATGGAATTAACATCGGTGCGCAAATTGGAACAAACTTGCCTTTACATTCATCTACCGGAGTCATTTTTGCTTCCTTCCATAATGAACTGGTCAAAAAATGGCTTGATTCCGAAATGGAAAAATTGAATGAAGCACAATTAAAAGAACTGCAAAAAGAATTCGAAACGGCAAGAAAAACTTATTTTGTCTCAAAAATTGAACCATTAGTAACCCATGTATCTTCCTTCAGCGTCCCAATTTTAAATTTTGAAAAGGAATTACTGGGGGCAATCACCATTGTCGGCTATACGCAAACTATTCCCACTTCATCGGATCATCCGGTCAGCCGATACATTATCAACATCAGCAAGGAAATTTCCTCTCAATACGGTTTTTCCGAATCCGTTTCAAGTGAATAACCTTAAAAATCTTTTCCCGCCTGCTTTTAAAGGTGGGAGTTTTTTATTTCTACATGGATATTTCTGAAAACAAAAAATATTGACAACATTTTTACAAGAGATTAATATTTTTATATAAATAGTGAACTTGATTCTCTATAATTATAATTAGGAGGACAATTAATGAAATTAGTCAATTTTACAGCAGACGGACACATCCGCGCCGGTGCAATTGTAAACAATCAAGTGATCGATTTAAACTGCGCTTACCAGGCTCAGCTTAAAGCACAAGGCAAATACCGTTATCAAGAAATTGCCCATGCATATGTACCTGCCATAACAGATGAACTGTTCCAGGGTGGAAAAGAATCATTGGTACTTGCACAAGGAGCCATCGATTTCATTTTGGAAAACCCTGATTATTCCGATAAAAAAGCGGTTTACCACCGCAGTGAAGTGAAAATTGAAGCACCTGTTCAAAAACCTGGAAAGATCATTTGTGTAGGCCACAACTTTCGTAAACATATTCAAGAAATGGGCCGAGAAATTCCAACCCATCCAGTCATTTTTGCAAAATTTGCCAACACGATTATCGGTCCGGAAGATGACATTCCATACTATCCTATTTCTGAACAGCTGGATTATGAGATGGAATTCGCTTTCGTCATTGGTAAACAAGCACGGAATGTTTCTGAAGAAGATGCGCTCGATTATGTGGCAGGATATACCATTGCCAACGACGTCACATATCGCGATATTCAACGCCGCACCCTTCAATGGCTGCAAGGAAAAACAGTGGACGGCTCTTTACCGTTGGGGCCTCACTTAGTGACTGCGGATGAAATCGGCGATCCGGCTGGACTTGAAATGGTCTTAAAAGTAAACGGTGAAGTGAGACAATCTACCAATACCGATGACTTTGTATTTAATGTTCCAAAACTGGTTTCCTTCTTATCCGGCTTATTGACTCTTGAGCCAGGCGATCTTATATTGACAGGTACCCCTGGAGGCGTCGGTTTTGCCATGAACCCTCCTCAATTCTTAAAAGACGGAGATGTTGTCACAATCGAAATCGAGAAGATTGGAGTACTTGAAAATAAAGTGAAAGCTGTCAAACAACCGGCAAACGTTTAATGCCAGCCATTTGGTATAAGCAGCTTATCGGCTGCTCCCTTTAAAAAATAATTGGAAAAGGAGAATGACCATGGGTGAAGTAAGTCAAGAAATGAAAGAATTTATGAAAAGTTCCATTGTAACCGATTTCACGAGAGACATTCAGCAGTATCATCTTGGGCCACTTTGGGAAGCGATTCCAGAAATCATGCATCACACACCGACTCCGCAAGCGGAAGCTTATCTTTGGAGCAGTGAATTGATTGAGAAGAAAATGGCGGAAGCTACCCAAATTTTTACACCTGAACGCGGTGGTGAACGCCGGGCAATCTATTTCCAAAATCCTGGTTTGACCTATCGCAAACCTTGGGGGTGGGCATCCACAACCCAAACAATCTATGTAGCTGTCCAAAGCTTGCTGCCTGGTGAAAAGGCGCCATCCCACCGCCACTCTCAAAACGCCATGCGCTTTATTTCAAAAGGTTCTGGTGCATACACAATTGTCCAAGGACAACGGGTATTCATGGAGGAAGGAGATTTCCTCATCACTCCGAAAGGTTTATGGCATGGCCATGAACATGTTGGCACCGAGCCAATGTTATGGATGGATGCATTAGACATTCCAACCGTATTTGCGATTGGCGGTACATTCTTTGACCCATACGAAGATACAGAAGACGGTTTACAACGTCCGGAAGTGCCGGACAACTTCAGCGAAAAACGTTACCAAGGCGGCATGGTTCGCCCATTGGGAGATGGCAAATATACAATTGCACCACTGGCAAACTTCAAATGGCAGCGAACAGTCGATGCCATCAAAGGATTAATGGAATTCGATCCGGATCCAAACCACGGTTATGCAGTGGAATACATTAATCCATCCACTGGCAAATCGGCTAACCCTACTCTTGGTACCCGAATGCAATTTTTGCCGAAAGGTTTCCATACAAAAGCGTTGCGTCATACACATTCAACGGTTTATAACGTGCACAAAGGTTCCGGTTATTCGGTGATCAACGGTGTGCGCTTCGACTGGAAACAAGGCGACTATTTTGTAGTACCGAACTGGGCTTGGTATGAACATGTGGCATCCGAGGACTCTTACCTGTTCTCTGTCAACGACTTGCCGATTATGGAACGCTTCGACCTGGAAGTTGAACAAAAATATGAATCTAATAATG
This sequence comes from Ureibacillus sp. FSL W7-1570, assembly GCF_038593265.1. GTDB lineage: Bacteria > Bacillota > Bacilli > Bacillales_A > Planococcaceae > Ureibacillus > Ureibacillus suwonensis. The sequence continues at coordinate 2,813,828 of NZ_CP151979.1, read as the reverse complement.
GATTCCAAGAAATCACCGGAGAATTTAAAGCGGCATTCAGATGATGAAACAAATAAGAGCAGAATCTCCAAATGGGATTCTGCTCTTTTATCTCATTTTTTTCTAATAAGTTTTCAATTTTTCTAAGTTGGAAATGTGAAAAATATTGACACTATTGTGACAAATTTATATTATTAGTGTATCAAGTTCACTATTAATAGACGTTAATTTCGTAAACGAAATTTTCTATTTAAGGACAATGATTTTACGATTGGTTTACTTAAAAAATTGAATATGTTGTCAAAGACTATCATGTAATATTGATAGATTGATTTTATTGCAAATAGTCTTTTACATATTATTTTTTATTCAAACAAGGGGGATTTTTATGAGTTTTAAAAAATTATTTTTTTCTTTTCTTATTGGGGGATTAGTTCTTGCATTAGCTGCATGCGGAAGCAACGACTCTTCCGAATCCAACGGAAATGCGGGGGCTGAGGGGGAAACCCGCGTATTTAAGATTGCTCACGTTGTGCAGGAAAATCACGTCTGGAACGTAACAGCCGAGAAATTTGGTGAAGAATTAAGAAAACTTTCGGATGGACGTTTTGATATTGAAATTCACCCTGCTTCAACATTGGGAACGGAAGCGGATATGGTGCAACAATTAGAAACCGGTGCCATTGACTTTGGCTTTATGACAAACGCTTACATGAGCACCCGTCAAGATTCATTGAATGCCTGGTTTATGCCTTATTTATTCTCAAGTATAGAGGAAGCTATAGCACTGCGGGAATCTGAACCGGCAAAACAAATGCTGGAGGAATTGAATTCCCAGGGTCTGGTGGGTCTGGACTTTATGTTTGCCGGAAACCGACATGTTTTGATGACGGATGGCTTTGCGAAATCTCCTGCAGATTTGAAAGGGAAAAAGATCCGAATTATCGGTAGCCCTGCCATGCAATCTTACTGGGAAAAAGTTGGTGCTGGACCGACAGCAATGCCGCTGAGTGAAGTTTATACTTCTTTACAAACAGGCGTAATCGATGGCATTGATATCGATTTGGATGCTCTAGTCACTGAGAAATATTATGAAGTGGCTAAATATTTAACCTTAACAAACCAAATGACATTCCCTACTGTCATCGTAATGAGTAAACAAGTTTATGATTCATTATCACCGGAAGATCAAGAGATGATCCGTACAGCATTGAAAAATGCGGTTGACTGGGGAGTGCAAGAAGCCATTAAACGTGAAGAATCCAATTTGCAAACATTAAAAGACGCCGGTGTTGAAGTATTGGAAAATATTGATACTTCTGCCTTCCAGACAGTAACAGATGAAGTTCGAAATGAATTTTCCGAGAAATCAGATATTATCAAAGCATTTATTGAAGAGGCTGAAAGCAATAAATAGTTTTTTGAGTCGGGGACTAACTTATAAATGAAGGATAAGTGGAACAAGTCCCCTTTTTTTGGATTACCAATGAATCTTGTAATAGATAGAGGGTGTTCTTTTGAAAGTTATTAACAAAATCAGCGATGTCGTTTATTTCATTGAGAAAGTGTTGGCATTTACTCTTGCGATGACATTGTTAATATCGATGGTTGGAGGATTTTTCTTCCGTTATGTGTTGAAAAGCCCTTTATTATGGTCAGATGAGTTGGCCATCTTCTGCTTGATCTGGATTACATTCATTGGCGGAAGCATGGTTTTGAAAGAAAAAAGCTCACCTTCCATCACGTTATTCATTGATGCGGTTTCGAAAACGTATAAAAAATATTTGACGATCATCAGCAACCTCATCTTATTAATCTTTGTTGCCTATGTTCTCTACTTGGCAATGGATTGGATTATGAAACCGAATATTTTCATTCAAAAATCAACAGCTTTAAATTGGCCTAAAATCTATTTTTACTTAAGTATCCCAATTTCCTTTGCCTTTTCGACGATCCATGTCATCAATAACACAATCCAGACCTTTAAGGGAGAAGATGGGGGTGCCTTACATTGATCATTGCGCTCATTGCTTTTGCTGTATTGCTATTGTTGGGCGTCCCAATTGCCTATGTTCTTGGAATTACAACTGTCATCTATATTTTCACCACAGATAATTTGACATTATTAATCACAGTCCCTCAACGGCTGTATTCCGGAATGGAAAACTACGGACTACTTGCAATTCCCCTTTTCATGCTCGCCGGGGAATTGATGAACTTCGGCGGGATTACAAAAAGGCTAGTGAATTTTGCGAAACAGTTCATTGGGCATTTTCGAGGCGGACTCGCATATGTAAACGTGGCCGCCAACATGATGCTGGCGGCCATTATCGGTTCCGCAACAGCTCAAATTGCCATGATGAGCCGGACAATGGTGCCTGAAATGGAGAAGTCGGGCTACAGCAGATCTTTCAGTACTGCGACAACAGCTGCAGCTGGGCTTCTTGGGCCAATCATCCCGCCAAGTATGCTCTTTATTATTTATGGTGTCAGTTCTGGAGCTTCCATTGCGGACATGTTCAAGGCGGGGGTAATACCTGGAATCTTGTTGGGCCTCTCCTTCATCGTCATTATTGCCTTCATTGGTTTGAAAGAAAGTTGGCCCAAAGAAAAGCGGGCATCGATTGGGGAAATGTTTCGCTCCTTTTTAAGTGTACTGCCGGCGCTTTCCGTTCCGCTTATTATCATCGTCGGCATTTTAAGCGGTGCCTTTACGGCAACAGAATCTGCAGCCGTTGCAAGTTTCGTTGCGCTGCTGGTGGGTCTGTTCTTTTATCGGGAACTTAAGTTTTCACAAATCCCAAGAATTTTAATTAACACTGTTTCCACAACGGCAGTCATTACGATTTTGATTGCCATGGCCAATATTTTTGGATGGATGCTGGCTTTTGAACGGGTACCGCAACTCATTGCCGAATGGATGGTTTCCATTTCGGACAGTACGGTGATATTTTTAATGCTCGTGAACATTTTCCTTTTGATTCTGGGAATGTTTATGGATGGTATTGCCGCATTGATTATTTTGGTTCCAATTTTTATGCCTTTGCTTCCATTGTATAATGTGGATCCGATTCATTTTGGAATCATCATTTGCATCAACTTGACCATTGGTATCTTAACGCCCCCGGTCGGTTCCGGATTATTCATTGCCTCTTCCATTACAAAAGTGCCGATTGGCGAGTTGGTCAGATCTCTATGGCCGTTTTTAGTCACTTCCGTTGTGGTCTTGTTGATTCTGACCTATATACCTTCCCTCACTCTATGGTTGCCTCATGCAACAAAATAAAAAAAGGAAAAGCGGTTGGGAAAGAGTTTTCCCTCCGATTTTTCTTTATTTTTGAAAAATCCTTTATAGAAAAGATTGCACATGATGGATACTCTTTGGCCATTCCAAATCTCTCTGTCAACATCAAACCATTCATGGACTCTTACCCCATCCTGGTTTGAAATTCAAAGCACTCAAAAAAGGGGATCCGGAAAGCCAAATACTTTCCGGATCCCCTATAATTTTTGTCAACTTTCCTTCGCTCCTCCTGCTTTCCGCCATTTTTTTGTGACGGAAGCGTCACCGACATCCGCAAAAAGCCTTTCGGAGCGTCCCCTTCTTTTTTAGCCCATGCATTCATGCATTTATTGATCGAGTTTCAATTGTTTCAATGCTTCCGCAAGCGCATTATTCGAAAAGGTTTCATTTTCTTTCTTCAAATATTTTTGGAGCGTCCGCTTGTCCACTTTTCCGCTTGTTTGATGCTTCCGCTTTTCTTGGAATGTGGACCATTTTTCACGGAATCCGCATTGGCAAACGAGAATTTTCCCTTCCCCTTCTCCGTGCAATTCCATCTTCTTATGGCAATTTGGACAGCGGATATTCGTGAATTGGGAGACGGTTTTCCGATAGCCGCATTCCCGGTCTTGGCAAACGAGCATTTTCCCTTTCTTCCCGTTCACTTCGAGCATCCATTTTCCGCATTCCGGGCAAGTTTTGGATGAAAGGTTTTCGTGTTTATATTTTTTATCGCTCGTTTTGATTTCTCGGACAATTTCTTTTGTATACTGTTTCATTTCGTTGATGAACGCTTCTTTTTTCAGTTTGCCCTTTGCAATCTGCTCGAGCTTCATTTCCCACTCGGCGGTGAGAGCCGGGGATTTCAAATCTTCCGGCACCAAGTCCAGAAGCTGGCGGCCTTTGGAAGTCAAGTAGATTTCCTTTCCGCCGCGTTTTTCAATCATGAAGCTGTTGAATAACTTCTCGATGATATCGGCGCGGGTTGCCACCGTTCCGAGTCCGCCGGTGGATTTTAATGTTTCCGCCAGCTTCCGGTTGTTCGATTCCAAATATTTCGTCGGATTTTCCATTGCGGAAAGCAGTGTGGCTTCCGTAAAGCGGGCAGGCGGCTTCGTCTTCCCTTCTGTCATCTGGATGCCCGTAATCGACAGCGTATCCCCTTTTTCAATCGGCGGCAATACTTGTTCGCGAACATCTTCATCATCCTCTTCCGACACATCGCTGGCAAATACTTTTTTCCAGCCAGCATTCAAAATGTTTTTCCCTTTGGCGATAAAGGTTTCATCCCCGATTTTTGCATGAATCGTCAATTGGACATATTCTGACGGAGGGAGAAGCACCGCCATGAAACGTTTGACCACCAAATCGTATATTTTGCGTTCCTTGTCGGTAAATTTGGATAAATTCGGCACCTGTTCAGTCGGGATGATGGCATGGTGATCGCTGACTTTTGCGTCATCCACAAAAGCTTTGTTGGCTTTGATCGGCTTTTTCAAAATTTCATTGGCCAATTGCCGATATTCGCCAACACCGCACGCCTTCAGTCTTTCCGGAATGGTAGAAACGATATCGGATGAAAGATATCGGGAATCGGTTCTTGGATACGTCAATACTTTATGATGCTCATACAGCCTTTGCATAATGTTCAACGTTTCTTTTGCGGAAAAACCGAACAGTTTGTTGGCATCCCGCTGCAATTCCGTCAAATCATAGAGTGCGGGAGCGTAGGATTTTTTCATCTTTTTCTCGACGGCTGTGACAACTGCGTTTTTGCCCCTTACCTTTTGGATGATGGATTCGATTTTTTCTTTATGAAAACTCCGCGTGTTGCCGGAAGCATCTTTCCATGTGAGGGTCACTTTGTCGCCGATTGCCTGGATTCCATAATACTCTTTCGGGACAAAGTTTTTGATTTCTTCCTCCCGGGCGGCAATGATGGCCAGAGTCGGCGTTTGCACACGCCCGCAGTTTAATTGGGCATTATATTTTGTCGTAAGCGCCCGTGTCGCGTTCAATCCGATATACCAGTCCGCTTCAGACCGGGCAACGGCGGATGCATATAAGTTTTCATACAGTTTCCCTGGTTTTAAATTTTTGAACCCTTCTTTGATCGCTTTATCCGTCACCGATGAAATCCAGAGACGTTTGATCGGTTTTCGGACTTTCGCTTTTTCGATAATCCACCGCGCCACCAGCTCCCCTTCCCTTCCGGCGTCAGTCGCAATGATGATTTCGCCGACATCCTTCCGGTGAAGTTGGGTTTTCACATTGTTGAATTGTTTCGCTGTCTGCTTGATGACCATCAGTTTCATTTCATTCGGAAGCATCGGCAAATCCTCAAGCTTCCATGTTTTATATTTCACATCGTAATGCTCGGGATCGGCAAGGGTCACCAAATGGCCCAGTGCCCAAGTGACGATGTATTGATTTCCTTCCAAATAGCCGTTGCCGCTTTTGTTGCATTTCAACACCCGCGCAATATCGCGCGCCACTGACGGTTTTTCGGCCAACACTAAACTTTTTGCCATAGGTTACATCCTTTCGTAAGTCATAAAGTTACTATAGCATATCTTCGAGCATCATTCATTTTAGAAACTTTTGATTGGTAACTTACATTTTTTCCTATTATAATAAATGTAAGCGTATACAAATTAAAAAAGGAGTGGTTGTGATGGGGCGTTTAGATGGAAAAGTGGCAATTGTTACTGGTGGAGCCCGTGGAATGGGTGCCAGCCATGTACGCCGTTTTGTTAAAGAAGGGGCAAAAGTCGTTTTCACCGATATTAATGCAGAAGGTGGAAAAGCATTGGAAGCTGAGTTGGGAGAAAACGTAAAATTTGTACAGCAAGATGTGACAAAAGCGGACGATTGGAAAAAAGTCATTGAAGAAGCGGAAAACACATTTGGTCCTGTGAACATTTTGGTGAATAACGCCGGCATCAGCATGAGCAAATCTTTAATGGAGATAACAGAGGAAGAATACCGAAGAATCATTGATATTAACCAAGTGTCCGTATTTCTTGGCACAAAAGCGGTTGTCCCTTCCATGCAAAAAGCTGGCGGCGGTTCCATTATCAATATTTCTTCCATCAACGGAATCGTCGGTGGAGCAATTGGCTACACAGATTCCAAATTTGCCGTTCGCGGATTTACAAAAGCGGCTGCACTCCAACTTGCGCATCTCGGCATCCGCGTCAATTCCGTTCATCCAGGTGTTATTGAAACACCAATGGTTACGCAAGGAGATGCGGTGGAAGTCATCAAAGAATTTGCAAAACAAATTCCTGTGGGACGCATGGCTCAACCGGAAGAAGTATCCAATTTAGTGCTGTATCTTGCATCCGATGAATCTTCCTACTCTACCGGATCTGAATTTGTAATCGATGGCGGATTGACAGCTATGTAATAAAAGATATCAAACTTTTTCTTCATAAGGAAAAGTACAACAATAGACTATTGATTTCTCCCTGATTGATAGTCTATTGTTTTATGTATACAACATTCCAAAAAATGTATCTTATGGGAATTGCATGTTGTCATATTGAACAAGAGAATCGAAACGGGTGGTGTTTTTTTGAAATATGGTTTATTATCTTTTGGCATTCTTTTAACCGTCATTTTTGGCGGTGGATTTTTCATTCGATTGTTTCGGGATGGCGATTTCTACATTGATCAATTTATCGGCGGTGTGATTGGCATTACGCTTCTGAGCATAGGTATTGTAAAAAAGAAGGCGTTGAATCCTGATTATTGAAAGGGGCTTGATTCTTTTGATGAATCAAGCCTCTTTTTTATCAAGGGTTTTGGAACTGTCCGCATCGATAAGTTCTATCAAAATACTTTTTCATTGATAGATTCGGCACGGATGCTTTCCAATGCCTGAATCGTGTCATTCGTAATTTTTTCATAATGTTTATACAAGGAATGAAATTTTCCGCTATAATTTTTCTTCCACGGTTTCTTTTTCCCGCAAAAATGCAGAAACACGGTATGGTTCATAACATAATCCATGTCCACTTCGCCGCTGCTTTTGAGCTTATAAATATTGTAATACCGTGCATCATAATTGTACTTCACTTCGTCGATTCCTTTAATCCGCTTGGAATAAAGAGCGTTCATAATATCCTGGTCGGGCATGATCAACTTGGAATGATATTTTCTTACGAATTCAAAAATTTCCTTTTCATCAATTTCTTCCCGTTGCAATGCCAAATTCATCAATAAAACACCGGAATTATAGTAACATTCCAAATCAAAAGGATTAAACCGGATTTTGTTGATTTCCGTAATCGGCATTGTCCGGTGATCCGCCGCGGCATAAAGATAGCCTTCCAAATCAAGTTCATATAATTCTCTAATTGGATTAATGACTAAAATATCCGGATCTAAGTAAAGGATGCGCTCCATATTTTGCGGCAACACTTTGTGGGCGAGCAATCGATAATACATGGTTTTCGTATAATGCAACAGAGTGGGCGCTTCACTGAATAGATCCTCATCGATCTGAATGCTATGAAACGCATGACCTTCACTGGAAACAAAAGTTTCCAATGATTCAAGTTGCTGAACGGGTATGGATGAATGGACAAGGTAAATGGAGAAGCTTTCTTTTGGATTATTCATGAACAATGATTTCAACATGACTTTTAAGGGGTGGAGATAATTGGAATCGACCGTGACAAGAATGTTCATATTCATAGCCTTCATCCTTTTGTATCATTTATAAACAATAAAAAGATTTCTATAATCACATTATAGAAATAAATCGATAGGCATGACAAAAGAAATCATCTCCGGATAAGAGATGATTTCGGATAGAAGCTTTATTCAATTCAGATTTTGAATAGCGCCATTTTATTTTGCAGGGGACAGCTCGCTTTCTTTGAGCCACTGATAATTTTCCACCTTTTCCCCTTCTTTATTAACGTAATCTACCATATACACAACCGTTTTTTCAACAGTGTCAATGACACCTTCCGCCCCTTGCATCCCTTCTTCACGGTCGGTTTCGATAATGACTTTGGATCCGACATCCAATTTACTTTCGCCAAGGGAATCGATTTCTTCCTGTACGAACCATTTCTTGTTTTCTTCCGGCTCTCCAACGGTTGATTCATAGGAAATCGAATAGACCGTAGTCTCATAAGCGCCCACAACAGTTCCTTCCGAGCCTTGCATATCATCATTATGGGCTGCATTGATAATGACTTTGTCCCCCACTTTAAATTTTGGGTTTTTTGCTTCTTTTAATCCTTCCGGTATTTTGCCCCACGTAGAATGGGTAACATCCGCATGCCCTTTGCCGTCCATGTTTTCTCCGAGAACTTTATCTCCGTCCGCTTGATTGTTTGTCACATCCACATCTTCGCTATTTAATAATTCTGTTGGTTTTTTTTCATTTTTTACCGATACATTTTCCGTATCCCCGCAAGCGGTTAATGAAAAGAGGCTTAAAAATGCTGTAAATACAAGAAGCTGCTTTCTCATTGGAATTCCTCCTGTTGATGTTGAATATTTATGGTAATCTCCTCATTTGTTATATTTACAGCATCTGCATTTCATAGGGATTTATGCATTGGAATTCAGGTCATTCAGCGGAAGCTTCAAGTATGATTTTAACTTTCAAGTTATCTTCATAAACGCAAGTAATTGTATCTTTTTCAAGCAAACAAAAAATCACGACCAAACCTGATCGTGATTTCATGAAATTAGCCGTTCAGTTTTACCCGTTGTAATCGCAATGCATTCAATACAACGGAAACGGAGCTGAAGGCCATTGCCGCGCCGGCCACCCAAGGGGCAAGAAAACCTGCTGCCGCAATGGGAATGCCAATCGTGTTATATGCAAATGCCCAGAACAGGTTTTGTTTGATGTTCCGCATCGTTTTACGGCTCATCAAAATCGCGTCGGCAATGCTGTTTAAATCGCCGCGGATTAACGTAACATCCGCCGCTTCAATGGCCACATCCGTACCGGTGCCAATGGCCATTCCGATATCTGAAACGGCCAATGCAGGCGCATCGTTGATTCCATCTCCCACCATTGCCACTTTCTTGCCTGCCCCCTGCAACTTCTTGATTTCTTCCGCCTTCTGCTCAGGAAGCACTTCCGCAATGACTTGATTGACGCCGACTTCCCCGCCTATCGCTTTCGCTGTCCGTTCATTATCTCCCGTCAGCATAATCACTTCAATGCCCATATTTTTTAATCGCTGAATGGCCCGTTTCGACGTCTCCTTCACCGTATCGCTGACCGCCACCATACCGGCATACTCGCCGTCAATGCTTGCCAACATGGCGGTTTTCCCGTTTTCCTCAAGCTGTTCCACGTAAGGTAAAACAGCCGAAATATCTACGTGATTCGTTTGCATAAATCTTCTATTCCCGACAAGCACTTTTTTTCCATCCACAATTCCTTGCACACCAAGCCCGGGAATCGCTGAAAAGTCTTGAACTTCGCTGAAAGAGATCCCTTTCTCTTCAATCCCTTTCACAATCGCTTGGGCCAATGGGTGTTCCGACTGTTTTTCTACAGAACCAATCAAGGCGAGGAATGCTTGTTCATCTTTGCCTTCCGCCGCAACCACGTCCGTCAATGCCGGCTCGCCCTTTGTGACGGTTCCGGTTTTATCGACTACGACCGTGTCAACATGGTGGGTTTGTTCAAGATATTCGCCGCCTTTGAATAAAATGCCGTATTCCGCCGCTCTGCCGGTACCCGCCATAATGGATGTCGGCGTTGCAAGACCCAGAGCACATGGACAGGCAATCACTAAAACGGAAATCATCGATTCAAGGGCTGCCGCCACTTCTCCCGGTGCTATGAAGAAAATCCAAACCATAAACGTGATGATGGCGATGCCAACGACAATCGGCACAAAGATGCCGGAAATTTTGTCGGCAAGCCGTTGAATGGGAGCTTTCGAACCTTGGGCGTCTTCCACGACTTTGATAATTTGCGCAAGGGCTGTGTCCTTTCCGACCTTCGTCGCTTTCATTTTGATAAATCCGTTTTTATTGATGGTTGAACCGAAAACGGATGATCCTGCGGTTTTATCCACCGGGATACTTTCGCCCGTCAGCATCGATTCATCGACAGCGGTATTTCCTTCGATCACTTCTCCGTCCACCGGGATTTTCTCGCCCGGCTTCACAAGAAGAATGTCGCCCACAACGACTTCATCCAACGGAATTTCTTTCTCGATGCCGTCTCTCAACACCCGCGCCTGTTTTGCCCGCAAGCCCATCAGCTTCTTGATGGCTTCGGAAGAGCGCCCTTTTGCTTTCGCTTCAAACAATTTCCCCAACAGAATTAATGTAATCAACACCGCGCCCGTTTCAAAATAAAGATCCGGATGCACAGTCGTTCCAAACACTTTTATTGTTTGATAGAAACTATAAAAGTATGCGGCGGACGTACCAAGGACCACAAGTACATCCATATTGGCACTGCCGTTTTTCAATGCTTTGAAGGCGCTTGTGTAAAACTGCCATCCAATGATAAATTGCACCGGTGTGGCAAACGCCATTTGCACCCAAGGGTTCATTAAAAAATCAGGCATATAGATAAAGGATGTGAAAGGAAAATGCCCGACCATCGTCCATAACAAGGGCAACGAAAGAACGGCGGCCACCACAAATTTGACGAATTGCTTTTTGATTTCCTGCTCCCGGTAATCGGTCGCTTCCCGCCCATTTTCTTTCAAATGGGCCCCATATCCCAATTTTTCAATCCGTTGAATTATATCGGACACGCTCACTTCGGAAGGGTTGAATTCCACCGTCGCATTCTCCAAAGCCAGGTTGACGGCCGCGTTTGTGACACCCGGCATTTTGTTGAGTCCTTTTTCAATCCGGTTGGCACAGGCCGCACAAGTCATGCCTGTTATGACCAGTTCCTTTTTCTCTTTCACCACACCATAGCCCAAATCTTCAATTTTCTTTTCCAAATCTTTCACGCTGACCTTGCCTGGATCATATTGAATAGTTGATTTTTCCAATGCCAAATTCACATTGGCACTTTCCACACCAGGCATCTTCTTTAACCCTTTTTCAATCCGGTTGGCGCAGGCCGCACAAGTCATGCCTGTTATCTGAAGGGTCGTTTCTTTCAAGTTTGGATTTTGTTCATGATTCATCGCGAAGATCCCCCACATTTATACCATTATAGGGTATATAGAATTTAAAAAGAAAAGTGCCCGGATCATGTATTAAAAAAGGCACTGTTATTATGGTCGGGAAAACAAGGGATATGTTCAAATCATCAATAATTATTGCCATCAAATGAGCCGATATGGTTCAATAAATCCCTGAAATTATTCCACATCATAACCTTGGTCATCGATGGTTTCCTTGATTTGATCCAAATTCACTTTGGATTGATCAAAAGTCACTTTTACTTCTCCGGCTTCCAAATTCACTTTCACCTCTTGTACGCCATCCAAAGAGCCAACGCTTCCTTCCACCGCTTTTACACAATGATTGCAAGACATGCCTTTCACATTCAATGTTACCGTTTCCATTAGATATCCTCCTCTTATTTACGCATTAATTTTTGAATCGTTACGATCAATTCATCAAGAATTTCTTCATCGCCATCCCTCAGTCTGCTGACGACACAACCTTTAATGTGCCCTTCCAATAAAATTTTGGCGACACTGTTCAAAGCCGATTGGGTGGCAGCAATTTGTGTGATGACATCATCGCAATATTCGTCCCGTTCAATCATTCCTTTGACGCCGCGAATTTGTCCCTCAATCCGGTTTAAACGGGTAATCAAATCCTTTTTCACATGTTCCGGATGGTGGCTTCTTCGATGAGAACAATGCTCTCCATTTATTTTTTCCAGTTTCATCAACCTCCAATCCTTCAACTCATTATACAATACCCATGTATGGTATGTAAAACGTCCAGCATGAATAATGCAAAAAAATCAAATGCGGGAAATCCTTCCATTTGATTTTTTTGCAATCAGTCCTTCCCATCCTATTCAATACTTCCCGTACTTTTCAAGCCCGCCTTCACACTCACTTCCACATCCGCATTTTTAAACGCAGACAGCCATTCATTTTCACTCATCCGATTTTTCGGCAGAGTATGGGAATTTAATTGTAAACCGAAACCGATCGGATCATATCCTTCCGTCTGCAGTTCTTGAATGAACGCTGTCACTTTCTCCTTCATTTCCTCGGTCAACAGTTTGTTATATCTTGGCAATTCTTTGTTGCTCAAATTTTTTTTCGATTCCGTAATCATCCCAGCCAATTTGATTTCAACCTTTATCGAAACTTTACCATCTTTTCCGGCATCCACATTATATTTGGTTTTAACGGTATCTAATCTGGCAACAAAATTCTCGCCTCCCCTATCCACATCAAAAATGACATTTTTTGCTTCATTTGATAGCAATTTGACAAGCAACGTTTTTTCGGGATCCAGTTCATAAGGAGGCTTGTCTTCCGCCAATACAATGGATTTATTCACAATAAAATGGGTTTTGGGTTCGTTCATTTCAACAATCGGCAAAATGGGATTAATTCCTTCTTCCTTGATCCTTCTCCTGAAATCGAACAGAAAGGTTGTTACGATATACGAACTTTCCGCTCCATTATTATCAAAATAATTGAATAGGGTTGGTTGCAATGCCGTTTCTCCGGCGGGGGTAAACTTGACAATTTCTTCCGCATTCGGTCTACCCACTGTAAAGTAAGAGATCATTTGAATATCCGGTCTTCGGATCAAAAAGTCCAAAATTACCTCATTTTTTTGATCTTGCAGCATTTTCTCACCGACAACAATCAACCTCGAGTGGCCAAAATCCAATTCTTTATCAATATAAGCTTCCAGCAGTGAAATCGTTTCGGCCAACGTCGCTCCTTCTTTTATAAGATATGAATATTCAGGAGTGGGATTTTGCCTGAAAGAACTTGTCGGCACATAAAGCTTTAGAATGATTTTATAAGGCTTTTCCGGATCCTCCGATCGGTCCACCCCGATCATCGAAACAAAAACCATCTTATCGATATCTTTAAACTCACCGCAACCTGAAAGCAGGATCAGTAATGGAATTGTGGCCAGGATGAAAACTTTAGTTTTCACTATCTTTATTATCCGCACCCTTCATCCTCCTAGAAACATAGAAAAGTACAAAAAACATGGCAAAAAAAATGACAGCGGTCAGATTGAAAAAGATTTTCGAATACTGGAACAATTGATACTCCGTCAAAGTCACAATCAAGAATAGTGAAGCAACGGTAAAAAAGAGGACAATGATCAGATAACCATAATGGATTCCTTTATATTTCATTCTTTCAAATTTAAAAATAAACTTGAACAGTTCGACAGCTACATGCCAGTGGATCAAGATGCTTAAAAAGGCCATTACTAAATAAAGAAGCAAAAACACATAGACTAAACGTTCTATCAAGAAATATCTCATTCTCATCGAGTCGCTGGTTGCAACCCATGGATAAACCAGTTCTTCGATCGCCGTATAACCGTGGAAACCAATCGGGATAAAGTAAGTGGTAAAAATCGTCGTACCGGCGATAAAAGCGATCACGATAATCTGTTTCAAACCGAAATTTTGTTTATTCGTAAAGAAACGGTTAAAAATGACAAGGTTCACGACGCCGAGCGATAAAAAGATGCAGGCAGCGATGACATTGAGATTCGGCATCTCCACAACGTGCAGCATGGCTTCCATGATAAAGTCCCAATTCAAGCTTTCGTTTGTGTAAGCTTTGATAATGATAAAAACAATGATTGGAAAATTAATCAAAAAAATGATTTCGATTGTATACAACACCCGATCGGTTTTCATAAAACACCCGAAAATGATGGAAATAATTAATGTCAATCCAACCAGCATGATGGGAATATCGGGGGTCAGATACCGTATCAGCAGAAAGGTGTAAGTGATCAGGGTGCTTACCCCCGCAATATACCACATGATTGCCATAAAAAATAACATTGGGTAGTAAAACCATTTGGATGTCGTTTTCACCAACAGTTCCGGAAGAGTCATCCCAGGGAAGGCATTGAAAAATTTCGTATAAACATACACGATGATTGTTCCTAACACCATACCAACAAGTAAAGCTGAAACCGCCCCTTCTTGCCGATAATGCAAGAGAATAGTAGGAACAGCGGAAATAATATTGGCAATCATATTGATCAAAATCAGGTAATAGTAGTATCGACTCAAGCCTGTCCCTCCGACTTCTTATCCCCTTTTCCGTAGTTATACACTCTTAAAAACGGTTCCCCAAAGCTTGACTGATTGACAAGATACATAATCAAACATAATAATCCCAATGTCAGACCGGCCAAGCCAAAAATGCTGGCAATGACAATCAAAAACAACCGCACTATGCGGATGGCAAAGGCCATTTCATTGACAGGAATGACAAAAGTGGATATCGCTACGGCCGATACGATAATGACCATGATGTTCGAAGCAAGGGCAGCTTCCGTCACAGCTGTTCCCAAAATCAAACCTCCAACGGTTGCGGCCGTCGCACTGATGGCTTTCGGAAGACGGATACTCGCTTCAAGCAAAAGCTCCATAAAGAAAAGCATGAACAACACTTCCACAAAGGAAGTGAACGGAACCCCCATCCGGCTTCCGGCGATGGTCAACATCAATTCCGTCCGGATAACCTCAGGAGAAAAGGAAGCGGCCCCAATATAAATGCCGGGCAGCAAAATACATACAAAGATGCCGAAATAACGCAGCATCTTTAAATAATAAGAAATAAAGAGGGTATGGTAGTTGTCCTCCATGGTTGTCATAAAATCAAAAAATACCGCAGGCGCAATCATGGATTGAGGGCTGCCATCCACCAACAATACGACTTTTCCGCCCGCAAGATTATAAACAACCCGGTCAGGACGTTCCGTTAAAATCATTTGGGGGAATAAAGAGAAACGTTTATCGTTTAAAAAATTATTGAATTGGGGAGTTTCTGTAATGATTTGCTTGTCAATTTGCTGAAGTTTTTCTTTAATGATTTCCAATGCCTTCTTTTTTACTTTTTCCTGATCGTAAATCAGCGCCACTTTCGGCTTGTTCACTTCCCCTTTCAAATAATATTCAATGATTAACGAGGGTTGATGATAAAACGAGCGGATGATGTTAACGTTTGTCATCAAATTATCACTTAATGCCAATTCCGAACCATGGATGGTTGTTTCCACAGAGGTGGAGTTGACATCGCTGTTTTTGGCCAACTTGAAATCGATGGCATACAAATTTTCTTGAAGCGCAACGAGTATATTTCCTTCCATGACATATAAAAGTCCTTCTTCTTTTGATTGGACTTCCTGAAATTGGGGCAATGCCGTCAAATAAACGCGGAACTGTTCTTCCGTTTTCATTTCAAAAAATGGATTCACAATGTATTGCTGGAACAATTCCTGATCGATCAGAGATTTAATGTATAATACCGTCATTTTTTTATTTTCGAATTCCAACTCTTTTTGTGTCAGTTCTTTTGTATCTTTAAATTGGCTGACAATCCATGAAAGGGATTCTGTTGAAACCATTGGTTCTTTTTCTCCAATCTGTTTGATGAAATAACTGCTCTATTTTTTAGAATGTCCAATTGGTCATCATACTATTACATTTCTTCTTGATCATGTGTTTATTCTCTGATCAAGGTGGTGGAACCAAAAATTGGCTCTGCGCTTTCGGGGAAAAATAAAAAAGCCTTTAAATCTCTCATTCGCAAAGATTTAAAGACTTTAATGGCTGAAGTTATTTCCCGCTGATGTTGGATGAATGAATATGATTAATGTTTGTCGATCGGTTCCTTTGTCAACGTTTGGCTCATTTTGCAGTATTGCACAAAGACGCGGGCCAATTCACGCAAACGTTCATGGATATCCTGATCGATGATTTGATCGTTTTCACCGAAATGGGATGTATGGGTATAAACATAATTTGGAGTCACTAAACAACGGAAATAATCCAAAATTGGACGGAATTGGTTTTCCACCACCAAATGATGTTGGAACGTGCCACCGTTTGCCACAATCGCTGCCGGTTTGTAGCGCAATGCTTTCGGAGGCAGCATATCCAGCGCATTTTTTAGCACCCCAGGTATGGAAGCTTGGTAAATCGGTGTTGCAAATATATATCCATCCGCTTCTTCAAATTTTTTGATCATCATTTTCATATCATCATTGAGCGGACTCCCATCAAGGATTTGATGTTTCAATTTTGAAAAATACAAGATTTCCAATTCCAAACCGGAATCCAATTCTTTTATATATTGTTCCACCTGTCTCAACAGCGCACCCGTCTTTGTACCAAAAACTGTACCGTCTACGAGCAGAATTTTCATGTTGTGAATCCTCCATCTATTGTGTTCTTCCATTTGTTTATTGTAACAAATGCATAAATCATTCGACAGGAAACGGAATGAAAAAAGAAAAAGTTCAGTCTTTAGGCTGAAAATTTCCTGATCCGTTGCGGGATGAAACTTTTTGACATAAAGAGCGAAATGTTTATTTCTTTATACTTCCCCCACCCGCAGCAAGCAATCCCGGCACATCCTCATTTTCTTCCTATTTCCGGCATAAAATATTCAATATTTCAAATCTATCATGCTGAAAATCTTTTTCTTCTTTTATTTTTTTACACATACTTTCAAATACTCCGCCATATTTTAAATAATGATTGGGAAAGGATGGGATTGTATGCAGAATGAATTGAGTAAAAAACAGAAGAAGAAAATCGCTTTTATTGCTGAATATAATGCGATGAAAGGCTATTACCCATTTGAAAGAGTCAGCATCCTTGCAAAGCTATTAAAAAATGAAGAGGACGTTTCGATATTTCTGAAAAACCCGAAAGATGAAGTGTTGGAACTGTTCACAGACGCACAACTATCTCCCATAATATACGCCCATATCGATGAACTCACAAAACACCTGAAAGAATTGCAACCGGATCTGATTGTACAAGAAGGCAAAGATACGTACATTGAATATGTGGAAACGATACGACCTTTCTGCAAAACGCTTGTGCATTTCGATGATTTTGGCGAAGGAGCGGAACTTGCAGATTGCAATGTACTGTCCATCTTGGAAGAAACGCGAGAAACATCTGTTCAAAATATCCTACCGGGCAGTTTTGCCTTCGCTGTTTCCGATACACTGAAATCCATTGCCGAATCCAGAGTATCCAATGAATTATCCAATCCACCACACATCGTTGTCGCATATGAAGATGGAGACCCCAACAACTTGACGTACCGCACACTGCGCCACTTAACCCACCTGCAAATCCCGTTAAAAGTGACAATAGCAATCGATCGGGAATACCAGCATTCCATTGGCGACCTGCAATTGATGGCATTAAGCAGCCGAAATACGAAAATATTGAAAGAAGATAAACCGTTGGATAAATTGTTGCCGGAAGCGGATATCGTCATTTGCAACGCCAACTATACGCCGTACAAAGTGGCAGCCGTTGGTATCCCATGCATCGTCTGCGCGCAAAATGAGCGGGAACTGAACAATGTCTTCCCACGCGAAAATAACGGCTTTATCCACCTGGGGCTTGGCCGGAAAATGAAGCAATCCAACATTCAAAATGCCGTAATGGAATTATTGCTCCATGAAGCAAGACGGGAGAGAGCCGTCCGAAAACAAATCCAACTGGAAATCCAAGAGAATAATGAAGTCCTGAAATCCTTATTGCTGGATTTCGCATACGAACGTCATAATATCGTTTCATTATGATTCCTCTTTACAAACCAGTTTTCCTTTTTCTCTAGCCGATTCGGGTTTCGGATCGGCTTTTTTTATTTCAATAAAAAATCGTATTCAATGATAAAACAGCAATTTGCCTTCGAGTCCTTTTATAAATGAAAATCGCCCATTTTTGTGCTAAAATATCGTTATTGCGCAACGAACAAGAAAGATGGGAGTTATCTATGCTTACAAAACGGGAAATCGAACAGCAAATCGCTGAAATAAAAATGGATTATATCAATTTACAAGGCGATATCGAGAAGCTTGAAAATACCGGCCATATCAACTCTGTCATGGAAGCCGAAGAACGCCTTGCCCGAATGGAAAAGAAATTGGCCGAACTTAATAAGCTGCTCGCGGAACTTTGATTTCGCGGGCGGTTTTTTTTCCAATAAACATAAAATTTTGAGCCCTGATCAGATAGATAAAAAATCATTTTTCCCCATATCGCAAAAAGAGAATTGCCTGCCAAAAAAACTTTATTCAAATAAAAAATTTTATCAAAATTTCTTTAAAAAAATGAAACTTCCGCCCAATAAAAACGTAATTATTAATAGAAAATCGGTTATTGCATTATTCTTTCATCCACTTTCAAATTATTTGACTTCCAATTATCTTACCAGTAAGATATTTAATGCTGTATTTTCCTAGTAAATTTAAAAACCATTCTGGAGGCGGTAAATTATGACAGTTACCATCTACACTCAATCAAGTTGTTCTTCTTCCCGAAAAGCGATCAAATGGCTCAAAGAACACAACATTCCGTTTGTGGAAAAACGCATTACATCTCAACCAATGACACTCTCTGAGTTCAAAAACATCTTACGTTTGACTGAAGACGGAACAGATGAAATTATTGCGACCAACTCAAACGATTTCAAAAATTTGAACGTCGACATCGACCAGCTATCCATCCAAGAGCTTTATGAATTGATCAGAGAACACCCTCGTATGCTTCGCAGCCCTATCATCGTTGACGAAAAACGTATCCAAGTCGGTTATAATGAAATGGACATCCGTCGCTTTATCCCACGTAAAGTTCGCGCTTATGAATTAAATGAATTGATCAAACATGCCGAGGAAATCGTAAGCTGATGTTTTCCCTGCGTTGCTTGATGAAAATTGAAAGTGGAGCTGAAAATAATGAATAACCAAAGATATGATAACATTTCCGCTCTCTTTGAAGTCGTTGCTTCGCTGGAGCGCAAATGGTCAAATGAATGGAATCAAATTAATGACTTGGGATTTTCAAAAACCCATATCCTCCTTTTGGACTTGCTTGCAAAGGAAGGTCCAAAACGCCCCTCTGTCATTGCTGAACGCTTAAAAATCACAACTGGCGGAGTAACCGTACTAACATCCAAACTATTGAATGGCGGATATATCGAAAAAACCCAAAGCTCAAAAGACCGTCGTGTTACACAGATCGCCATTACACCAGAAGGAAAAAAAGTGTTGGAAGAATCCAAATCACAAGTGATGGCTTTAATCCATTCCATGTTTGGCATGCTATCCAATGAGGAAATTCAAACATTGCAGCAGATTTTCGAAAAATGTTTGGAACATTCTCCTCAAAAATAAGGAAGGGGTTTGAATATGTTCGTTCTTCAACAAATCAGGTAAAATGCAAGTTGCCAAAAAAAGCGGCTTGCATTTATATTTTCATAAAAAAAAACTTGCGGCAATAAACCACAAGTTTTGCAAATCCCATGATAAGCATTTTCTGAAAGAATGTCGGCGATCCTTATACCGGCACGACCACATCAGCCAAATTGCGATCAGACAATAAAATTTCTTTCAATCTTTGCTTTGCCCGGAATAAACGGGATTTCACAGTCCCGATCGACACCTTCATCAACATCGAAATTTCCGCCAAAGAATATTGTTCCACATAAAAGTACCAAAGGGTTTTTTGATAAATACTGTCCAGCTGCTTCATTTTCTCCTGCACGATTGTTGTCACTACTTCTTTTTCAATTTGTTCTTCTGTTGAAACTTCATTATTCGGAACCAAATCCAGTATTGGAACGTCCAATGTTTCAGGTTGGCTCATCACATATTTGCTCCGGCGCACATTTTTCCGGTAGCGGTCCCGAAATGTGTTCATAGTAATGGTAGTAAGCCATGCTTTTATATGATCAACTTGTTCCACTTGCTTTTCATTGCGGACAACTTTTACCCATACTTCTTGCATTAAATCCTCTGCTTCCAACGGATTGCGTGTCAATTTCAAACAAAGATGATATATATAACGATTAAACTCTTCGTAAACTTCACAAATTTTACTCATCGTTAAATTCCTCCGTATTAAGAAACTTTCTACATATATTTTCCCAAAATTTTGTATTACACTCTATATGAATAGCTTTCAATTACATTACATTCATGTAAGATTCCTGTTATAGTCACATAATGTTTATTACCTTTCTCAAAAATTTCTGACATCTCGTTGGACTTTTTGATTATGTGGTATACTATTTTTTAGTAAATTAAAGGAGCGGAGGATTATCATGGAATTGCAACATTTTCATGATTATTTTGAGGAAAACCGGGAAAAGCATTTGCAAGAACTGTTTGAGTTTTTATCCATTCCAAGCATCAGCTCCCTATCCGAGCACAAACAGGATGTGGAACGGGCAGCACAGTGGCTTAAAAATCAGTTGGAGCAATTGAACATTGAAAACGTGTCCATCGATCCAACAGCGGGCCATCCGGTGGTTTATGGCGAATGGCTTCATGCGGAAGGCAAACCGACCGTATTATTTTACGGCCATTACGACGTTCAACCCGTGGATCCATTAAACTTATGGGAGACCGAACCTTTCAAACCTGAAATACGTGAAAACAAATTGTATGCCCGGGGAGCTTCGGATGATAAAGGACAAGTATTTATGCAATTAAAAGCGATTGAGGCGCTTTTTGCCACACTCGGCACATTACCTGTCAACGTGAAGTTCCTTTACGAAGGGGAAGAAGAAATCGGCAGCGCCCACCTTCCTGCTTATATTGAAGAAAATAAAGAAAAATTATCCGCGGATTTTGTCCTGATTTCCGATACTAGCATGTACGGACCTGGGAAACCTGCCATTTGCTACGGACTGCGGGGACTTGCCGGAATCCAAATTGATGTGCGTGGAGCAAACAGCGATTTGCACTCCGGCCTCTACGGTGGAGGTGTGCAAAATGCCATTCATGCTTTGGTCGAAATCCTTTCTTCATTCCGGGATAAGAACGGGAAAATTCTTGTCGAAGGATTTTATGACGACGTCCGGCCACTGACAGAGGAAGAACGCAAAGCCTTTGCAGATCTTCAATTTGATGAGGAAGCCTTGAAAAAGGAACTTGGAGTGGATGAATTATTTGGAGAAGAGGGTTACTCCTTCCTTGAAAGAACTTGGGCCCGCCCTACCCTTGAAATCAACGGCATTTTTGGCGGCTTTTCCGGCGAAGGAATTAAAACGGTCTTGCCTAATGAAGCAGGCGCGAAAATCACTTGCCGTCTTGTCCCGGACCAGGATCCGGACAAAATTGTGGCCCTTCTTCGCAGACATATCGAAAAACACACTCCAAAAGGCGTAACAGTCAGTGTCAATGAATTTGATAACGGCGCTCCTTACCTTACACCTTTTGATCACCCGTTAATCAAGGCAGCAAGCCGTTCCTATGAAAAGGTATATCAAGTACCTGCCGCATTCACCCGCGGTGGAGGTTCCATTCCGATTGTCGCAACCTTTGATCAAATCTTGAAAGTTCCTGTTGTGCTCATGGGATTCGGTCTATCGACGGAAAACTTCCATGCGCCAAACGAACACTTTCACCTGGAAAACTTTGATAAAGGATTGCGTGTGCTTTGCGATTACTTATGTGAAGTTTCTAAATTATCCTTATAAAGACTTAGGAATATTATCACAGAATCTATCTTGCGATATGAAACCTCCACTCCAAATTTGAGTATTTAGTGCTGTGTTTATGTTTTGATATACCTCAAATTTTGTCAAAGTTTGTATACATTTTAGTCTCCATTTGACGTTTATAATATAGTTGAGGAAGAAATGCCCATTAAACATTTCTTTGCCACGGGATTTCTTCCTTTTTTTTAAAGAGAGGTGATCTAGAATGAACGCTCTATTATACCATCTAACCAGGTTAGAATCGCTCACCGACAACCTCTTTTCCGATGGCAAATATTCAGAAGCTATTAAGGCAGCGCAAGAATTATTGGACTCGGCCAAAGAATCAGTGGATGTAAAAGGGATGATGAATGCCCATTTGCATCTTGCAGGTTGCTATTATTTTTTAGGTGAAATTGAAACTGCTTTCCAACACATACTGGAATATAAAATTTTATGTAATGAATTCGGGGACGATCGGGACAAGTATCACTTATACCGTCTAAGCGCGTTAATTTACGAGTATGAAGAAGATTATGATGAAGCAAAAAAGGCAATGCAAAAATGTATAGAAATCGCGGAAGAATTGGAAATGTATTATGCCGTCAGCAGCAGCTACAACTCCTATTGCAATTATTTGATTCACGAGGAAAAATATGAAGAAGCTTTAAACTATGCCGACCAAGCATTGAAAATTACTGAACAGTATTGCCCTGGCGAAATATTATTGCAATGCCATATATATTTGAGTATAGCATCCATTCATATCGGCCTGAAAGAATTGGAGAAAGCGGAACAGGTTATTAAACATGTAGAACCCAATCAATATATTAATAATTTACCACATGAAAAAGCAAATTTCCTTTTCGTGAAGGCCACCTTTTATCGCGCCAAAGGTGATTATGACAAGGCATTGCGGCTATTGAATGAATCTTACAATATTTATTCAGAATATAAGAATCAGATCAAACTCAAATCGATACTGAAAACGATTGCAGATGTTTATGAATCCCTTGGAAACTTTAAAAAATCTTACGAAGCGATGAAGGAATATATAAAAATTACGGAAAAACTGTTTTCGATTCGTCTTGCATCCAAAATGCGGGATTTTGACGTACAGCAAAGCATTAAAGCAATTGAGAAGCGGGCAAATGTAGATGGTTTGACAGGCGTTTATAATCGTTATTTTCTGGAAACCACATGCAACAAATGGTTGAAAGAAGCGAAATCCACTGGCCAACACATCTGTTGTGTGATTATTGACGTTGATTCATTTAAGGATATTAATGATACTTTTGGACATCTAATGGGCGATGAAGTAATCAAAGGGGTGGCGCAAGCCTGTCTGAAAGTGGCCAATGAAGATCAGGAAAATGCCATTGTGGGACGCTACGGAGGCGATGAATTTATCGTCCTCTTTAAAGAGGGCCAACCCCAATACATCATGGAAAAAGCGAAAAAACTGTACAATGAAATCACTTCTTTTTATGTCAACTACCTATCCCAAGAAATCAAAGTCACTGTGAGCATGGGAGTGGTTTGCACAACGAGCCTCCCTTATGCGAAAAAGTTCGCCCAGCTCTTTAAAGTGGCCGATCAGGCGCTATATATGGCAAAAAGGCAAGGCAAAAACCAAATTGTATATCTATCGAATGAAAATTGTTAAAAAAAGTGCCAGGCATTTTGACAACCTGGCACTTTAGGGGAGGTATTATGTATCAGTCGGACACGCCTTTAAATTAAGGTTCAAATGAGCGACTTTTCTATTACTAAAAGAGCGATTTTTTAAACACAACATTGTTTTCTCTGCATTGCATAATCTACTATAACATCGAAAAATCCCTTTGTGTATCCCACCCCACTCATATGTCACATTTTTATCATATTCCCGGTCACAATTTAGAGATATTTTGTTAATTTTTTATCCATTTTATCAATAAATCCATAAACTTCACTAACTTCATCGCTTTTTCGGCATGTCTATCTTGTCCCATTTTTGATACTTGCAGTTCATAAAAAAACCGAAAGCAATATTTTACTTTCGGTTGTCACGCAATTCGGGTTTCATCGGAATATGATTCCTACCACTGCATAGATGATGACAGTCGCAAACAAAGCGGTCAAATAAATCAAAGAGTAGCCAAACATTTTATTTGCCCATTTCTTTCCATCCATCTGGCGATATCCCACCAAACTGATCCACAGCCAAATGCCTCCAAGCGTAAGAGAAGAAAGCGTCAACCCCCAACTCAAAGGGACAAACAAAAAACTCGTCAACATCAACAAAATCAAATACACATTGGTTTGGATATAAGTCCGTTTGACCCCTTTGATCACTGGGAGCATCGGAATTTCTGCCATTGCATAATCATCTTTTTTGCGGATTGCCAAAGCGTAGAAATGGGGCATCTGCCAAATAATCATGATGATGAAAAGCGCCCAGCACGCCGGATGCCAAATGTCCGGTGCAACAGCAGCCCACCCGATCAACGGCGGAACCGCCCCGGAAATGCTTCCCACCTCTGTATTCCAAATCGTTCTCCGCTTTGTCCACATCGTATATGGAACTACGTAGAAAAACACACCAAGAAATCCAAGCAAAGCGGCTGTCCAAGTCGTCAATGCCAAAAATCCGAGACCCACAATCAATAAAACAATCCCCACCATCAGCATTGTACGAATATTGATCTCTCCCGTAACGGACGGCCTCAATTTAGTACGGGGCATTTTCGCATCAATATCCCGGTCGTACACATTGTTGAAAATTCCGGCCGAACCGATCACACATGCCGTTCCGATGAGCGCGTAAATCATATTCGGTATATTTTCAATAAAACTTAAATTATACGTATAAAGGGCAAGCATTAAGGCGGCGAACATCGGAATCAGGTTGGATTTGATAATTCCCGTCTTTACAGCTTTTTTCCATAATTCCAGATTCTTGTTTTGCATTTTATGTCATATTCCCCTTATCAAATACAACCATTATTTTTGAGAATAATTTTCAAGACGTAAACTAATATATATCATACCATTTTTTCATAGGTTTCAACAATCGACAGTTATTTACTATTGTTTGTCGTTTTTGCGGTATGTACATCCAAAATCGGTACTGAATCGCTTTCATGCCCATCCTATGAAAATACTACCATTAATTAATAGTATATATTAATGTCCGAAGAAACAACCTTTGAGAAAATTTAAATTCTTCCGGTATCCCTTTCATCGATATGCCGGCAAAAGGCTTTCAATAAAGGCAAAACGATGATAAACACGAATAAAATCCGAAACATTTGAAATATGGTCACAATCGTTACATCTGCGCCAATGGCACTCGCAAGCAGGCTCATTTGATCAAGTCCCCCTG
The DNA here is from genome assembly GCF_038593265.1 of Ureibacillus sp. FSL W7-1570. Classification (GTDB taxonomy): domain Bacteria; phylum Bacillota; class Bacilli; order Bacillales_A; family Planococcaceae; genus Ureibacillus; species Ureibacillus suwonensis. The sequence continues at coordinate 2,788,546 of NZ_CP151979.1, read as the reverse complement.
CCGCCGTGCCCAGAATGCTTGTCGCCAATGAATAGCCCATCATTTTCATCAGTATCCACCCTTGTCCAATCGTAAAAAGCATCAAGAGGATGGTCGTTGCAACACCTAATAAGACAATCCTTTTTCCAAGAACGAGCATTTTCGGGGTCAACAATTGCCCAATATAAGCGCCCATCATCAGTTGGGCGATATGAAGCAGCCCCCCAGGGACTTCCGGCGTTTCAAAAGAAAGAATTTGCATGCCGATGACCAATAACAATGGGGATAAAAAATAGGGGACAGGAATTTTGAGTTTCTTTCCCACCCATACCGAACCTGCTGCCACAACAAGCAAAAGGACCAATTCCGCAAAGGATGACAAGGAAAAGTCCGCTCCTTTCCCCCCACCTGCTGCATGGGCATGTAACAGCAACGGAATCCCCAAAACGATCGTGATGACCCGGACCACATGAAAATACGTGACAACCGCCAAATCAATTTCTTTCTCTTCTTCCGCAAAAGCGACTATCTGAGAAAGACCGCCGGGAACGGTGCATGTCATTGCCGTTTTTAAAGATATATGCCCCGCTTTCACAAGTCCATATGCCAAAAGAAGGCTGAATAATGCAATCATCACGTTCATCGTCAACATGATTCCGATGAGCCGGCCCATATTTTCGAAAAAGTGAAATTGAAAACTCTGCCCAACCGAAATCCCGATGACAATCAATCCTATGTTGCGAAATGAAGACGGCCAATAAAGGTGCGTTTGAATAAAAAACTGGCTGATCAGCACGAAAAAAAGCGGCCCCAAAAGCCAAGGCACGGGCAAATGCAACAAGTTGAATATCCAAACGCCGAGCAGACTGACGACAAGAACGATTCCCATTGACTGAATATTGCGCACTTTGGAAGTCCCCTTTTTCAGGATTGTTTAAATCTAGACTATCATAATTATCCCCATATTCAAAAGTGCCCCTTTTGGCGGATCTAACAAGCGGCTAGTGTTTGATCCATTTTTTCTTTCAAGTATTCAGGCCGAAGTGGCCAGTCTTTTTAAGAAACCCGCATTGTTCCCCTTTTGTTCCAATCTGTCAAATGGCTTCCCCAGAAAATGCAAAATAGAAAGGAGCGCCTATTTTTTTCCGCGCTCCTGAAGATTTACTCATCCATTTCATCCATCTCGTCCATCATCTCATCGAAAGCTTCCGCCACTTTGTCGAATTCTTCATCGGATTCGATTACATCAAAGTCCCCTTCTTCATCCACTTTCAAGAAAAACACTTCGATATCCTCTTCGTTTTCTTCTTGCAAATCATCTGCAAAAGCCACTGCTACATAATCCTGTCCATCAATGGTCAACGCGGCAACGACTTCCACTTCTTCTTCTTGTTCTTCATCCCCAATTGTAAAAACTTCTCCTACTTCGATTTTTTCCATATGGATTCCTCCATTCACTTCCAAAATTTACGTACCACAATAAGTAATATACGGTTCATTTGGATGTACTGGCAATGTACAGTATTCCTCCTGTTCCGCCGAATATGCATAAGGATCGGATAAAATCGATACCAACTTTTTCACCACCGACAAATCGCCCCGTTCCACCGCCGCTTCAAGGGCTTCTTCAACCCGGTGATTGCGCGGAATCACCGAAGGGTTATGTTGCTTCATGATTTTTTCAGTATCGGCCGGGTTTTGTCCTTTTAATCGCGCCTGATACCGTTGATGCCATTGTTGAAATTCCGCTGTTTTGAAGAAAGGTTCCTCCAGTTTTTGCAATGTTAATGCTCTAAAGGTATTGGTATAATCTTGCTCATAGGTTTCCATTAATTCAAGCAAATGCTGTATAAGTTCTTCGTCTTCCTCTTTGGCAGAAACGAACCCCAATTTTTTCCGCATACCGTCAAGATAATGGGAAACGTAAAGATCCGGATAGGTTGCAATCGCTTCTTTGGCAAGTCCAACGGCTCTCTCCTTATCTTCATCCAATAGTGGAATGAGCGCCTCTGCCAATCGCGCCAAATTCCAGCCGCCAATTTTCGGTTGATTTCCATAAGCATAGCGGCCATACGTATCAATTGAACTGAAAACCGTTTCCGGATGATAAATGTCCATGAAGGCGCAAGGACCATAATCGATCGTCTCTCCGCTGATTGCCATATTATCTGTATTCATGACCCCGTGGACAAAGCCGACAAGCTGCCACTTGGCTATTAGCGCCGCCTGCTTCTCAATCACTGCTTTTAAAAATGAGAGATACGGATTCGCCTCTTTCAAAAGATGCGGGTAGTGCCTTTTTATTGTATAGTCGCAAAGAGCTTGCAAATCTTCCTTTGAGCCGAACATTTTTGCAAATTCAAAAGTACCAACGCGAATGTGGCTTGAAGCGACCCTTGTCAAAATGGCTCCTGGAAGATATTGCTCACGCATGACCGTTTCCCCTGTCGTGACAACGGCCAAACTTCTTGTCGTCGGGATTCCAAGGGCATGCATCGCTTCACTGATGATGTATTCCCTAAGCATCGGGCCAAGAGCCGCCCGACCATCTCCTCCGCGGGAATAGGGGGTTCTACCTGAGCCTTTCAACTGTATATCAAAACGTTGATTTTCTGATGTGACATGCTCTCCTAAAAGAATGGCCCGCCCATCACCAAGCATAGTGAAATAGCCGAATTGATGACCCGCATAGGCTTGGGCAATCGGCTCGGCGCCTTCCGGAATATGGTTTCCCGCAAAGGTTGCAATCCCTTCTTCCGTTTGCAGCGCTTCATTGTCCAAGTTCAGCTCTTCAGCAAGCGGTTCATTGAAGATGACGAGCTTTGGTGATGCCACAGGCGTCGGTTCTTGCCATGTATAAAAAATGGGCGGCAGTTTAATGTAGCTGTTTTGGAAATTCCATCCTGGGTTGAGCTGCATTCGTATCGTTCCTTTTTTCTCTTATTTTTGCAAGTGTGCGATCGTTTATTCTTCGGTGCAGGATAAATTATTTGCAGTTTAACAAATCAGGATTGAAATGAACACCATTTTGCTCAAGGAGTTGGATTTTATTCAACTGTTCGGGGACTAGTTGCAAATACTTGCCGGTTTGAGCCAAGTATTTGCAGTGGGTAGCAAATTATCTGCAGCTTTCCGCAATATCCTTGCAGCTTAACAATCATTTTTTTGGGCATCCTTGATGATCCAATCCGCCGCACTTTGCAAATCAGGAAATGCCGCATCGGCCAAAGGATCCTCTTCACCGATAAAAACCGTCTTCGTTCCCGCTTTTTTCCCTGCTTGAATGTCCGTATCCGTATCGCCCACCATGTAAGAGTTGGACACATCCACTTGATATTTTTCAGCCAAATCTTCAATCATTTTGGAACCCGGTTTGCGGCAGGCGCATCCCGCTTTTGGTTTATGGGGGCAATAAGCGATATCATGGATAATGGCTCCGTGTTTTTTCAATTCATTCACCATATGCTCATGCACCTTTTGAAGCTGGGATTCCTTCATAAACCCAAGGCCTACTCCCCCCTGATTCGTGACCACAAATATATAATCAAAATGCTCATTCAATTTGCGGATCGCTTCCGGTACACCCGGCAAAAAATGAAGATCTTTCGGCTTGTTTACAAATTTCACCCGTTCTGTTAACACTTCATTGATGACGCCATCCCGATCCAAAAAAACGGCTGTTTTCATGTTCTCCCCCCTCATTATTATTATTTACGCAAGGAGCGGAATTCATGAAATGGCAGGCACATTCAATTATAAAGTGCGCCGCCGGTCTGTTTTCCGGTCCAGTTCCAAAAATCCACTTCCCCTAAAGCGGCATAGGTAATATGTTCATTGTCAGCGAGTTTTGCCAACTCTTTTGTCGGCCCCGTCAACACAACCCCATAGCATTTCACGCCATGTTCGTCCACATAATCCAGCATTTCCTTAATGGATTCTTGATCAAAATCCCAAATGACGCGTTTTGCCCAAGTTGCATGTTCCGCCAAAAATGCCAGTCCTTTTTTAAAGGCATCTTCTTTTGTGGCCTTATCGGATTCATCATCACCTAACAGTTTGTACCAAGCGTATTCATGAATGCCCCACAAATCTTCGCCTATACTGACATCAATCGTATCATTGTCCCTTGCCGTACCCGTATCAATGGCATACCAAACAATATCGATATCATAATCCTTGAACAGCCTTTTTACTTCATCAAAGGTATAAACCCCATCCAAACTGACCGCTATCTCTGAAACCGTCCCTTCCGGCAACTTATTCAACGCTTCCCAAGTCTCATCGCCAAGACGATAAACCTCAAGATTTTCTTCATAAGCGCCATTGAGGAAACCAAGTGGATAATGGAAAATTAAGCTTAAATCATATCGGCCGTCCACCCATTCCTTCGATATTCCGTTCAAATAATTCAATATCATTTTTCCATGGTATTTTCCGATATATCGTTCTTCGCTGCCCACACTTTTCTGAAGATCCCCCTGTATATCCGCGTTAAAATAAAAATTCGTACTCGTTCCTGCGCCATCACTATACACATTGGGCAGCGTCATTTGAATCGCCGTTTGAATCACCCGATTGGCTGTCAACCCGGTATTTTTATAATAAAGTCCCGTAACGATCGCCGACCCAATGCTGATGATAAAGAAGAGGCCAAAAACGGTAAATGCAGTGGAAAGTCGATTTTTCCATTTCGCCTTGCGCACAATTTTGCGCTGTTCTATGTAAGATAGCTCCGGAACATTCCAATCCTTTGCCGATATCTTCTTCTGATTGATATGTTCTTCCATTTCCCGTTCGCATTCTTCGCAAGTTTGCAAATGTTCTTCTATGGCCCGTTCTTCTTCATTTGTGCACGTTCCGTTAAGATAATCCTCAAGTTTTTTTCTGACTTCCTCGCAACGCATCCTTCTCACTCCCCTTCATTTTCGTTCGCAGCTGTTTTCTGATTCGGAAAATCGCCACCTTTACATTTGAAATGGGCATCCCGAGGATTTCCGCAATTTCCTGGTAAGAAAATTGGTAATAATCCCTTAAAAGAATGAGGTTTCTCTTATGAACCGGCAAAGTATCAATAAGCGCCAGCCATTCATGGATATGTTGCCGGTTCATGACCGTATCCTCTGTTGCTTCGGTCACTTTTGGATGAATCGTTGTCATATCGCCCACATAGGTCAACCGCTTCTCTTTCCGAATCCAATCAATAAACGTATGATAGGCCACTTTAAACAACCAGGGCCGGATTTGCTCCTCTTTGTAACTTTCAAGATACAGGAAGGCGCGATAGAAGGTTTCCTGCACGATATCTTGAGCCAAGTCCTGATTTCTGCAGAGAGAAAAAATATATCGATACACATCTTGAACATGTAAAACATACATTTGCTCCAAATTCATCGCTTCACTCTCACGCCCTCCTTTCACTATATCCACGTTTAACGCGGAAAAAAGTTACATCAAAAATAAAAAAGGCATGTCTTAACATGCCCTATTGAACGAATGCTTCCTTCAATTTCACTTCATAAAATCTCATTGCGCGGAGTTCACCTTGATACTCCACTTTTCCTTGTGCAATTAACTGGCGCAAGCGATACTCAATCCATTCATCGCTTGTATATTGATCCAGGTGGCCAAGCACCTCTCCAATGACTCTTGCTGCTTTAATGAATTTCTTATTGCCCTGTAGGTTCTTCATCTTTCCGATGATCAATGCATCATCCCGATGGTTTTCCGCACCGAAAATTTGGCCTTTATTGTAAGTCCGCAACACTGCATCGGAATGCAAGCATTCTTCCCCTTCTTTCGCATAAGCCTGTCGCTGTTCTTCCGTCAATTCCTCAAGCTCCCCAAGTTCATAAAAAAGGAGCAACTGCTCAGGGGACAACTCTCCCGTATGCCGAGGAAAATCTTCATGCATTCCATTGTAAAACTTGCGATAGGCATCATACGTATTCAAAACAGACATTTCATTCGTTTTTTCCTTCAATAAGTAGAGCGAAAATCGAAGGCCCGTCCCTTCACTGGCATTTTCACCAGTCCAAATGACCACCCGCTGCTCCGGAGGAATCGAACGGATCTTTTCAAAGGCTTGTTGCATGTTGTTTTTGTACCACTCTGCTTGGTCCTTTTCCCACCGGTAGTTTTCCTTCAACCACTGATACCGTCGCTCAAACCCTTCCGCAGTGTGAAGATGATGTATTGGACCTTCCGCCAAGTTATCTGGCACTTCGATGATTTCCTCCGTTTGTTCGTATGGTGTATCCCGAAAAGCATATCTCAAGCTGCCTGCCGCGGAGCTACCAAATACAATATGTACGGTATGCACATTTTTCCCGGCCGGTGTCTCCATTCTTTTCATAAGCGCTTCTTTTACAGACCGCACAAATTCCGGAAAATCTCCGTATTCCGAACGTATCAACAGTAAATGCAGCAGGCTTTTTGCTTCCTGTTCGTTTAGTGTGGAAATGGATTTCTTTAATTGAAAAAGTTCCAAATGTCTTCAACCTCTCTGAAATTTTGTGGATACAAAAAAGGCGACGGATGCAGCGATCGTCATTAACAGAAACGACCACTTGGAAGTCTCACCGAATGTGACCGTTTGAGTTGAAGCCCCGGTTGAGAAGTTTGGCGTATTAAGGATTGTCAAAATGAAACCGGAGAAAAGTTGGAAAACGGCATAAAGAAGAATGAAACTGATGATAAATACAAGATATTTTTTCATTCTGATCCACCTCAATCGGAAATTATTTCATTTATTTACGCCCAAACATTGCAAAAAGTTTCAAAAAATCCGTAAGGCAGTCTGTTTCATTCTTCTTTGAACCTCAATCCCGCTTCGTCCAATGCCTCTTTCATTCTCACAAGCGCGGTTTTCCCCACGCCGTGAAGGGACATGATTTCCTTTTCCGTGTAGTCCGAGAGTTCTTCCACCGATGTGATGCCTTTCCCTTCCAACGCTCTTCTTGCCGGGGCGGATAAACTGGCAAGGAAGCCTTCCTTTGGTTTCCGTTCCGCCTCGCAAACAGGGCAGCTGTTGCAATCGCTGCTCTTATAAAAACGGTGCCCTTTTTCGCAAATTCTCAACGTCTTTTCTGAAGGTTTCATTCCGTCATTCCTTTCCTGTTTCATTGTTCCAATCCCATTCATCTTCGTCCGACAAAGAAGCCCGAATCAAGTAAAGAAGAGGAACATCCCCATTTTCTTCAATGAATTCTTTCGGGTCTGTCACGTTTGTTCTGAAACTCACAGAATTTCCGTCATCCGCTTCAAAAAACGCCATATATCCCAACACCATGTCTTCGGTAAATTCCATTTTGTCGTTAATGACCGGACCCCATGTTCCCGCACCCAGCTTTTCGTCCGGTTTGGGAATTTGACTGTTTGAAACGGCATAGCCCGATTCATCTGTGATTACTTTGCGCAAGTAAAAATTGTCCCATTCGGAATCTTCCAGAAAGAAGAATAACATTTCCCCCTTGGCATCTTCCGTCATTCCAATTCCAACGCCACCAGCCTTCTCAGCCAACTTCCCATATTCATACCGTTCAACCCATACTCTTAAAAATTTCCCTTTTTCCGCGGAGTATTCATAATAAAAGCTTTTATCGCCCACCACCGCCTTTAACAAGTGATCCCCATCGGAAAAATCTTTTTGCTGAATCATATTTTTCGTTGTCTTCTCCCCATCGCTGCAAGCAACAAGCAACATTGCAACAACGGCCAAAATGAACGCACGGATTTTCACTTTCCCCCATCCCTTCCAGACGAAATGTGAACTTTTAGTAATTATAGATTTTGTTCCCTTATTTTTTCAATAGTCTATTTGCCCAAGGGTAATAAAAAAGAGCCACGGTGAAAAGTTTTTCCTTTTCCACCCTGACTCGCTTTCTATTTCATCTGATATAAATTTTTCCTTCCAAATAGACAACCGCTTCGCCGGAAATTTTGACCTGTTCCCCTTCATCTTTGCAAAACAGTTTTCCTCCCCGTTCAGACAGCTGCAATGCCACAAATTCCTTTTTCTCTAAAATCTTTTTCCAATAAGGGACAAGGGTGCAGTGGGCAGAACCGGTCACCGGATCTTCATGAATCCCGGCTTTTGGTGCAAAAAATCGGGAAACGAAATCCGCCTCTTTCCCCTTTGCTGTGGCAATCACTCCAAAGGCATCCAATTTTTTTAATTCTTCCACATTGATTTCCAATCTCCTTATATCTTCTTCCGTCTCAAACACCGCCAAATAATCGCGGGCCAAAAAGACTTCTTTCGGTTTTTTCCCTAAGCCTTTCACCAATGCTTCCGGAACGTCACAAGCTGTTCCTTCCCGGGATGGGAACGTCATCGTCAGCAATGAATTTTCCTTTGTAACGGTCAACATTCCGCTTTTTGTATGAAACTTCACTACAGCAATCGATGGATTCAGATAGTTGAACACAACAAAGGCCGTTGCCAAGGTTGCATGTCCACACAAATCGATTTCCGTTTTTGGCGTAAACCACCGCAATTCGTATTCTTCCTTTTGGCGATGTACTACAAAAGCCGTTTCCGATAAATTGTTTTCCGCCGCTATTTGCTGCATCACGTTGTCCGGAAGCCATTCCGTAAGAGGAACAACCGCAGCCGGATTTCCTTTAAAGGGTTCGCTTGCAAAAGCATCGACTTGATAAATTGGTATCCCAGGCATTTGAAGACTCCTCTCTACTTAAAGTTCTTTATCCAATGGAAAACGGACGTCCTTGATATACGATAATAGTCAATCCTTAAGCCATTATGGTCAATCTTTGCAAAATAATAGCCATACGATCGGACGGATGAAAAAACTCGCACCTAATCATTAGATGCGAGCCCAAAGTTAAAAGATATTAAACACGTACAGTCCAGCCGAATGGATCTTCCATTTTTCCGTATTGGATGCCTGTCAATGTATCATACAACATTTGAGATACTTCACCGATTTTGCCGTCATTTACGACAATGTGTTTATCCAAATATTTTAACTCCCCAACTGGAGAAATTACTGCAGCTGTACCAGTTCCGAACACTTCTTCCAATGTACCCTTATCAGCAGCTTCTATTACTTCGTCAATGGTAATGCGGCGCTCTTCCACTGGAATATTTTTGGATTTCAACACTTTGATCATAGAGTCGCGCGTAATACCTGGCAAGATGCTTCCTGTAAGAGCAGGTGTGATCACTTTGCCATCAATTTTGAAGAAGATGTTCATGCTTCCAACCTCTTCAATATAGCGTTTCTCAACACCATCCAACCATAATGTTTGAGCGTATCCTTCTTTTTCCGCATTGAGTTGTCCGATTAATGAACTTGCATAGTTACCGCCGGTTTTCGCTTCTCCGGTACCACCCACAACGGCGCGGACATATTTTTCTTCCACCAAAATTTTCACCGGATTGATACCTTCTTTGTAGTAAGAACCACTTGGAGACATGATAATCATGAATAAGTAGTTTTTGGATGGATGAACACCCAAGAATGGTTCCGTTGCAATAATGAATGGACGGATGTATAAAGATGTGCCTGGTGCATCAGGTACCCAATCACGGTCCACATCCACCAATTTTTTGAGCGCTTCCAATGCAAGTTCTTCGTCCACCGGTGGAATGACAAGACGTTCGTTTGAATGATTCAAGCGTCTGAAGTTCGCGTCCGGACGGAATAGTTGAACGCCTCCGTCTGGTGTGCGGTACGCTTTCAACCCTTCAAACACTGTTTGTCCATAATGGAACACCATGCAGGATGGCTCCAAGCAAATTTTTTGGTAAGGGACAATGCGTGGATCATGCCACCCTTTCCCTTCTGTATAATCCATGATAAACATGTGATCTGTAAAATAGTGCCCAAAGCCAAGCTCGTCCGCAGATGGCTTTTCTTTTGGACTATCGGTTAACTCTATAGTGATTTCTGTCATAATGTAAAGCCCCCAATTATTTTGTCGAATATTCAGAAAAATATTTCTGTTATTAAAATAGTATAATACTTTTATGATTAATTGTTAAAAGAATATTTCGATAAATTATGATTAATTTTCATGGAGAATTGCTGTTTGATGAACTGTTTTTCAATAATAGTATTTATTGTTAAATTTTTTTGATCCATTTCCTTGCAATATTGGCAGATATTCAAATTTAGAAACCGTCTCTCCATAAAAAATATTATCGTCATATAAATTTTGAATCAAAAAGAAAACTCTCCTGCCAATCCATGAGCAGGAGAATTTCATTTAATATGAAAAACCGGGTTTTATAAGTTTATGACGGAATGAAGCCTCTACTTTGAACAAACTCTTCAAATTCTTCCTTTTTCAGCGGACGGCTATAATAAAATCCCTGTCCAAACATGCATCCATCATTTCGTAGCGTTATCACATGCGCCTCATTTTCAATCCCTTCCGCAATCACTTTTAAACCGATTGTATTCGCAAGGTTGATGATGGCTTTCACAATCGCTTTGCTTTCCTCGTTTTTATGGATGTCTTTCACGAAAGATGCATCCACTTTCAACGTGTCAACAGGAAGATGCTTGATATAACTCAACGAGCTGTATCCCGTGCCAAAATCATCTACGGAAATTTGGATGCCCATGTTCCGCAGGCGATTCAACACCGGGATGATGCTGTTCAAATCGGCAAGGATGCTTTCGGTCAATTCAAGTTCCAATAGTTTTGGATTAAACCCTGTATCTTTTAATATTTGTTCCACTTGTTGGACAAAATTCGGATCTTGCAATTGACGAACGGATACATTAACAGCCACGATCAATTGTCCAAACCCCTTATTTTGCCACTCTCTTCCTTGTCGGCAACTTTCTTTTAAAATCCATTCTCCCAGCGGCACAATCAATCCGGTCGCCTCAGCAAGGGAAATAAATTTTCCAGGTGGTATCGCCCCCAGATCCGGATGATTCCAGCGGACAAGCGCTTCCACTCCAACCAGCTGATTATTTTGAATATTGATTTTTGGTTGATATTCCAAAAAGAATTGATGTTCGTTCAATCCTTTTCTCATGGCGTTTTCGATAATGCGGCGTTCCAGTGACACATTTTCCAATTGCCTGTCGTAAATGGCATAGTTGTCTTTGCTGTTTCGCTTCACTTCAGATAGTGCCGCATCCGCATTTTTTATCAGTTCTTCAGGACTCTTGCCGTGTTCGGGATAAAACGCAATACCAATACTGCAAGTGATGGCATACTCTTTTCCATTCAAATGGATCGGTAATCGAAACTTCTCCATAATTTTGCGCACAATGTCCATTGTATCTTCTTCATTCTCTATCCCTTTCAACAGAACAATGAATTCATCGCCGCTCATCCTTGCCACAACATCTTTCTCGCGAATTGCTCCTTTGATGTTGTTGGCCGCATTCACAATGACCAGATCCCCTATGTCGTGTCCCTGTTGATCATTGATCAGCTTGAAATTATCCAAATCGATGAACAATAGGGCAAACTTTTCTTTTGCCAATTGGATATCCAACACATAGGAACGGAGCTCTTTCATAAAGTTGGAGCGGTTCGGCAAGTTCGTTAAACTGTCATAATAAGCCAAATGATAAAGATTTTGTTCCACTTCTTTTCGAATGCTGATGTCGCTCATGGCGATTAGAATGAATTTTTTCGAAGAAGGTTCATCATCATAAATGATTTTAATGTTGGCTTCTACATCGATATACCTTCCTTCCCCATGGAGCAATCGAAATTCCTGCTTGGTTGAAGTTTTTCTTCCTCCATTTTTTAACAAATTTTGAATTTCCCTTTTTATTGAATCCAAATCTTTAATGTGGATCAGATCAAACATATTTTGTTGTCCCAGTGTCTTCAAATCGTAATGCAAGAGGAGGTTGAAGGTCGGCGAAATATAGTGAAATTTCCCTTCTTCATCGATCAATGCCACAAAATTATCGGAATGCTCCGCAATCAGTTCGTATTTTTTGTAGCTCTGCTTCAGCTCTTCTTCCAATTCCTTCTCTTTCGTGATATCCGTTCGAATAGACATATATTTATAAGGTTTTCCCTTTTCATTTAAAAAAGGGATGATGGTCGAATGAACCCAATAATAAGTTCCATCTTTCTTTTTATTTTTTATTTCTCCCCTCCAAATATTTCCTCTTCCGATTTCACTCCACATCCGTTTAAAAAATTCCTTTGGGTGATAACCGGAATTGATGATCCGGTGGGTTTTGCCAATCAATTCTTCCCGGGAAAACTGGGTGATTTCGCAAAAGAGATCGTTTGCATATGTAATTCTTCCTTGGGCATCTGTAACTGCGACGATGGAAGTTTTATCTATGGCATATTTCAGTTCTCTCAATTCTTTCAACTCTTGCAGCAATCGTTGTATTTCATCGGATTGCCCAAAGCTTTTCGAAATATTTTCATTCATAAATGATTAATGCTCCTTTATGTAAATAAAAAATATATCCAAAATACTATTTACTTCAATTCTTACTGAAACATTCCTGGGAAACGTGCGATTTTTTTACTATTTAATATAAATATACTACAACATGGAGATAATAAAAATTCTAATGTAAAAAATATTTTATTAAATTTGTCGAATTTTTTTCATTAATTTTCACTTTTTTAATTCCACATTCACAACTTTTTTTCAATCAAAAACGGAAATGAATATATTTTATCCTTTTGATAGGACTTTTTACATAACGAGTGGTTCTGATTTTTTAACATAAAAAAAGCTGTACCGCAAGGAGGCGGACAGCCATAGAAAAGAGAGGTTATGTGGTTAAAGTTGCAGTTTTAATGTGTGCGATACGGGAGAATTTATTCCTTGTCAGAAGAGGGGTTTACAACGTTCTTTAGCTCCTCCCGCAAAGCTTTCACTTCATTCTCAAGCCGGTCAATTTTTTCATGCAATGGTTGGAACGCTTGCTCCAACATGACTTTTAAACGTTCTGCTTTGTCGTGTTGTTCCATGGATTTCTCCTCCAATTTATAGTAGGACTACGCTTAAAAGAAGTATTTCTTTTACATCTTTTATTTTACAACAGATTGATTAAAAAAATTGGTTTTTCCCGAAATCTTCATGCGTTTGTCATATTTTTTTGAATTGAGCATTTTGCACATTTTTCAACCCAAGAGTCATAAGGTTTTCTAAAGCATAAAAAAGGACTTCACCCCTTATTTGTAGAATTTTGAAGTGACCAAACCACAAAAATCCATAAGGAGGAAGTCACTTTGTATATTCTACAAGAAAGTCTATTTTCCTTTGAAGAATTGCAAATTTTAGAGTCAAAAGAGAAATTACCGATCTTTTTTAGTGCTCTAGATTTGCGTCCTTATGCTAAACAATTGAAAAGTTCTTCACCCCAAGGGGCTGAAGGACATTCCAAAGAAGGGATATTAAGGGCTCTTATCGCTGCCCCATTAGAAGGTATTGATACTTTTACTTCTCTTCACAATCGATTAAAAAATGACCTGCGTTTTCGTTACCAATGTGGTTTAGATATTAGCAGGCCTGCACCATCCATCTCTACTCTTAGCCGAGTATTTTCTTCACTAACCAAAACTGGACTTGTGAAAAGAATCTTTCAAGATCTCGTCCAGTTAGCTCAAGAGGAAGGAGTAATTGATGGAAAACATCAGGCTATCGACAGTGCCGCCATTGATGCTTATGAAAAGAAGCAGCCTAAGAAGCGAAGTGAACAAACAGGCAACGCCAATTGGGGGGCAAAGTTTGATTCCTTCGGTAATAAAATTACTTGGTTTGGCTATAAGATGCATCTTTCCGTTGACACCAAAAGTGAATTACCAATGGCGATTGAAGTAACCCCTGCTCATATCAACGATGGGGATGTCGCACCACAATTAATTGAACAAGTAAAGAGTTGTACAAACTCTAAAATTGATTTCCTGATAATGGATGGTGGGTACGACCAGCTAAAAAACTACGAATCCGCCAAGAACATCGGGGCTCAAGCTATTATTCCACTCAATTTGCGTAATGAAAAGGAGCCTCCCGAAGGAATTGCCTCCAATGGAACCCCACGCTGTTCGATGGGGTACGAAATGACTTATTGGGGCGCCAATAAGGATCAGCTCAAATTCAGATGTCCACACGCAACCGGAAAAGTGGATTGCCCATTAGGAATGGCAGCCTGTTCATCCTCCAACTATGGAATGGTAGTAAAAATTAACGTGAATAAGGATCTTCGCCGGTACTCTAATCCACACCGCGATTCCAAACGTTGGAAAGAACTTTACAATGAGCGAACCAGTGTAGAACGGTGCAATTCAAGAATGAAAAGTTATCTTACAGCGAACTCCCTGCATGTGTGGGGAATCGATAAAGTAAAAACTCATATTTACTTGAACGCCATCGTATTACTGGTTTCAGCTCTCGCAATGGCAAAAGAGAGTAAAAAGCAACAAACCGCTTAAAAAATTTTTAAAGCGAAAAATTCTGCAAGTACGCCCAAAAAAGGACAAACAGAATATTTGTAAACCAAAGATACAAAATACCCCAATTTATTTGGGTTTCTTTTAAAACTCTTTTTAATAAAAATCTAATTTTGCAAAACTCTCAATTAAAAAAACGCTTAAGGATCTCCCTTAAACGTCCACTCCGTACAAAAAAGAATAAATGAAACCGTAAATAACACTGACAATCGATGCGACGATCACAAACATCCCGAAGAAATATAATGCTTCGATCAGGAGCTGTTCAAATCCGTAGCCCACGGGATAATATCCCATAACTTCCCCTCCGTTGCAGAAGATTTGTTCACACTTTGATATATGCAAAAAGGATTGAACTGTTACTTGCGGATTGTTCAAAGCCCATCAAAAAAAGCGGCCAATCCATGGTTCATTGGCCGCCAATTTTCGTACACTTTTTTCTATTTAATCGGATTTAAACTCAATTCTTCCTCGATTTTCTCCAGCAATTCTTTGGCGCTGTCCGCCACAACCGGTTCGCCGTTGACAAGGGCATAATAATGACACTCGCAAATTTCACAATAGGAATTGCAACCCGAATCTTCCACAACGACATCTTCCCGCTGTTCCAACACATCATAAACATCCGGATGGGCATAAGCTTCGTTCGATACGCAAAATTCCACCCTGTTTTTCAATGGTTCGCTTTTCCGGCCAAACAAACTTTTTAACATATGCGCTCTCCTCACTATGTAAAACAATTGCTGATTCAATTATACTATGTTCATAAACGTTCAACCAATGATCCGTTCGGAAAGTTCCGTTATTTTTTAAAAAGTTGGGGGGAAAATTATCATGAACGACGCGGAATTTGATCGATTTCTTCATATTGAAACCTGCGGAATAAAAAACGGCATTTACCAATCCCCCCATTACAACCGTTATGAGCCCACCCCTTATTCCGCCCTGGAGGAATTATTGAAGCATTATACCATCGACGAAAATGACACCATTATTGACTTTGGATGCGGTTTGGGTAGAGTTGGCATTTTTCTTCATTACAAAACCAATGCGTCAGTCATAGGCATTGATATGAACGAACAATTTATCAAAGAAGCGATCAAAAACCGGGAACATTTTTGCAAAAAATTCCGGAAAAAGGAAGAAGGAATGCACTTTCTTTGCTGCCTTGCCGAAGAATACCAGATCCAACCGGCAGAAAATAAATTTTATTTCTTTAATCCCTTCTCCTTGCCGATTTTCATGAAAGTGCTGCATCATATCATGCGCTCGACGGAAGAAAAGAAACATACGGTGGATGTGATTTTATATTATCCATCCCTTGACTACCTGGATTATTTGAACCGCTATACCCCTTTTGAGAAGTTGAAGGAGATTCCAATCCCGTCACTTCACGAAAAAGTGTGGAGCGAACGTTTTGTCATTTATCGTTTGCAATAAAAGCCATTGTCGTCTAATGGCTTTTTTATTTTTGGCTTTTCTTGCAGAATGATTCCTCCAAAAATGACCGTGCAACCGACGATGGAAATCACCAAGGAAAAAGATGTCCATTTGGCCATTAAAACCCCGAACAACAATAGAAATAAGCCGATCCATATCATCAAATTCATTGCTGCCCATCCCCTTTTTTTCAGCTCTTATTCTTCTATAACATTTCCCTTATCTTATGAGAACTTCTTTCAAAACATGTCCCGCTGTTATGTTTAAGCCACAAAAAGTTGGACAACTTAATTACGGAAGATGTTTTGATGTAAAACCCGGCAAAAAATCATTATTTTTGTATAATAATGGAATTGAATAATTATCAGAAATTTATTAATAAATTAAAAATTATTACTTTTTGATTCTTCAACACTTCAACGCGAAAAAGTGTTATACTTATACCGCTTTTGCGTTTTTAGAAATATCAAAATATTATTATATCAATATAGGAATGGATGGTTTATGAAAAATCAATTATTTCGGAAATTACCATTGGATCAGTTGTTGAATAAACAAGGCACGGCACATTTTAATAAATCGATGAATGCTTCTGATTTAATCGCTCTTGGGGTTGGAGCAGTTGTCGGCACAGGAATTTTCATTTTGCCTGGTACGGTGGCCGCTGAACATGCAGGCCCCGCCATTGTTTTTTCGTTTATTTTCGCGGCGATTGTATGCGCTTTTTCCGCCCTTTGTTATTCCGAATTGTCTTCAGCAATTCCGGTTGCCGGCAGCGCATATACATATTCATACGTCATTTTCGGCGAGCTCATTGCCTGGATTATCGGATGGAGCCTGCTATTGGAATACGGGCTGGCTGTTGCGGCAGTGGCAACCGGTTGGTCCGCATACTTCCAATCCCTCATTGAAGGGTTTGGAATTCATGTACCTAAAGCTCTGTCCGGACCATTAAATCCATCCGAAGGCACCTTTATCAATTTGCCGGCGATTTTCATCATCGTCCTTTTGGCCGCCATTTTATCTTTGGGGATCAGAGAATCCAACCGCTTGAATAAAATCATGGTGTTCATTAAACTGGGGATCATTTTGCTGTTTATTTTCGTCGGAGTGTTTTATGTGAAGCCTGAAAACTGGCAACCATTCGCTCCGTTTGGCTTTAAGGGGATTTTGACGGGTGCGGCATTGGTGATTTTTGCGTATTTGGGGTTTGACAGCGTGTCCTCTGCTGCGGAAGAAGTCAAAAATCCACAGCGGAATATGCCGATTGGAATTATCGGAACCCTTGTGATTTGTACAATTTTGTATGTGGCTGTTTCCCTCGTTTTAACGGGAATGGTCCCATATACGGAATTGAATGTCGGAAACCCTGTTGCCTACGCGATGGAATTGGCAAATCTGGATTGGGTGTTTGGAATCATTTCCCTCGGTGCGGTAATCAGCATGATGACGGTCATTTTCGTGATGATGTATGGAGGGACCCGTTTAGTGTACTCCTTCGCCCGGGACGGAATGCTTCCAAAAGTGCTGTCAGAAATCCACCCACGACTTAAAATTCCATTGAAAAACACATGGATTTATGCGCTGTTTGTATCTATTTTCGCCGGTTTCATACCAATCGATAAATTGGCGGAGCTTGTAAATATCGGAACTTTAGTCGCTTTTGCCGCTGTTTCCATCGGCGTCATCTATGTTAGAAAAATGAAAATTCCAGGATTGAAAGACGGATTTAAAGTGCCTTTATATCCAATTGTGCCGATTCTGTCATTTATCCTTTGCGTATTCATGATTACCCAATTATCTTCCTTCACAATGTTCACCTGCTTCATTTGGATGTTGATCGGTTTATTCGTCTATTTTGTGTATGGAAGAAAGCATAGCATATTGAATAAATAACGAAGAAAAGAGTGGATGAAGAAAATGATGGTTTTCTCACCCACTCTTTTTTCTTTGCACAAAGGTTCGGCTTGATTTGAACCGGCACCTCCTTACAGCGGTTCTACATATAAAAAAGCCGACTCCAATAGGAATCGGCCATTGATAATACTTCAGTTTGCAGGGTTCACTTCCAATTCGGCTTTGATCTTCACGTCTTTTCCTACCAGCACGCCACCTGTTTCAAGCACTGCGTTCCAAGTAAGTCCGAAATCTTCACGATTGATTTTTGTTTCCGCCTCAAAGCCGTACACTTCAACGCCCCAAGGGTTTTTTCCTTTACCGTTGAATTCCACTTCAAATGTTACCGGTTTTGTGACATCTTTAATCGTCAAGTTTCCTGTCACTTCATATTCGCTATCGCCTGTTTTCTTGATTTCCGTTGATTGGAATGTGATTTTAGGATATTTTTCCGCATCAAAGAAGTCTGCAGATTTCAAATGATTATCCCGATCTTCCAATTTTGTATTGATGCTTGCCACATCAAAAGCGAATGAAATCTTTGCATTTGTAAGATCTGTCAAATCGTCCGCTTCAATTTCCGCATCATAAGAATCAAAATGCCCTCTCACTTTTGATACCATCATATGTTTCACTTCAAAACCAATTTCTGAGTGAGCTTTGTCAATAACCCATTTCGCCATTTTTCATTCCTCCTGATTTACTTTATTCTGAATCCGAGATATTTATGAATATTTATCTTGAAGTTTATTATTTTGAATTCGAAATAAATATATCATGCATTAATTTTTTTGTCAATGGATTCAAACCCATTTTTCTGACTCATACTTTAGTAAATTTATTCCCGGTTTGAGCGGAAAAAAACATTCATCCCCCCTCCTTACGGTCAAAATTTTTAAAAATTTCAGTGTATCTTAGTTGACCATTTTCGACAAAGGTGTTAGTATCGTCTAGTATTGGAATTAAATAGGTGTAGCGATGAATGCTGTGGGTAACACTACAGTCAGGAGCAGCTTCTGGAGAGACCACATCTGTGGCGCCGAAGGATTCACAATCTCAGGCAAAAGGACAGAAGAATGATAATACCGTTATTGTTCTTATGCTTTTGAGATTGGGAAACCAATCTCTTTTTTATTACATCAATAGAGGTGAAACATATGAGAAAAGCAATTGTCAGCGTTATCGGAAAAGACCAGGTTGGAATTATCGCAAAAGTGACAACTGTACTTGCAGATCGAAACATCAACATTTTAGATATCAGCCAAACGATTTTACAAGATTTCTTCACCATGATGATGGTCATTGACGTGACAAATTTAAAAGATCTTGAATCCTTGCAGCAGGAACTCAATGAACTTGGAAAATCAATCGGTGTTGTCATTACTGTACAACTTGAAGAAATTTTCAGGGCAATGCATCGCGTGTGAAAGGACGTGCAAACATGAACTTTGAAATTCATGAAATGTTGGAAACCATCCGGATGGTCCGGACAGAAAATTTGGACATCCGTACAGTGACAATGGGAATCAATTTACGGGATTGCGCGGATTCCGATTTCGATAAAATGAAACAAAAAATCTATGATAAAATCACCCATTACGCAAAGGATTTAAAACCTACCGCTGAAAAAGTGGCAAAAGAATACGGCATCCCGATCATCAATAAACGGATTGCCGTGACGCCAATCGCCGATCTTCTAGGCAATGCGACAAAAGAACAGGCTGTGGAACTTGCAAAAACATTGGACCGCGCCGCCGTTACCCTTGGCATCGATTTTATCGGCGGTTATTCCGCCCTTGTGCACAAAGGGATTGCGAAGGGAGATCAAGTGTTATTTGATGCTCTTCCAGAAGCCTTGGCATCCACTGAGCGGGTTTGCGCTTCCGTTTCTGTCGGCACAACCAAAGCCGGCATCAACATGGATGCTGTACGTCAAATGGGCGAAATCATCAAAGAAACGGCTGAACTGACAAAAGAACAGTCCGGCCTTGGCTGCGCAAAACTGGTGGTGTTCTGCAACCCCGTGGAAGATAATCCGTTTATGGCCGGCGCTTTCCTCGGATCCGGCGAAGGAGAAGTCGTACTCAATGTCGGCGTTTCCGGTCCGGGGGTAGTACTCAATGCATTGAAACGTTATCCGGATGCGGATTTGGGAGAAGTGGCCGAAATCATCAAGAAAACCGCCTTTAAAATTACCCGTGCCGGAGAGTTGATCGGACGAGAAGTGGCAAAACGTTTAGGCGTTCCGTTCGGCATAATGGATTTGTCCCTTGCACCAACGAATGCGATGAACGATAGTGTGGCTGAAATTCTTGAAGAAATTGGCCTTGAGCGCGTTGGAACCCACGGCACCATTGCCGCCCTTGCCTTAATGAATGATGCGGTGAAAAAAGGTGGTGCCATGGCTTCATCCTATGTGGGCGGTTTAAGCGGCGCCTTCATCCCAGTCAGCGAAGATAACGGCATGATCCGTGGAATTGAAGAAGGCGCATTATCGCTATCCAAGTTAGAAGCAATGACATGTGTATGTTCCGTCGGTCTTGACATGATTGCCATCACGGGCGACGCACCTGCCAGCACCATTTCCGCAATGATTGCCGATGAAGCGGCCATCGGAATGATCAATAAAAAAACGACTGCTGTCCGTGTCATCCCTGTGCCTGGAGCGAAAGAAGGCGACATGGTGGAATTCGGAGGCCTTTTGGGAAGAGCACCTGTCATCGGGGTCAATCCGTTCAGCTCCGACAAAATCATTCGCCGTGGCGGACGCATTCCGGCCCCTTTGCAAGCATTGGGAAATTAAATCGAGTAGGAGGGAGCGATTAACTCCCGTCCTCTCACACCACCGTACGTACGGTTCCGTATACGGCGGTTCAATTAAGATCATTGACGCAAGTTTTCATAACGAGCTTCAAGACTTTCCAACCCTTGGTTTCTCCAATAGGAGTTACCAAGGGTTCTGTGTAATATTGGACTATTTGAAATACGCCAATAACTCTTCCGAGTATTTCCCCATTCATACGCTTGCCATTGTGGTACGCCAAGCTGAATAAGGTTGCGTGTCTTTGTTTTCGGTTTCTTCCAGTTCTTCCATAGACACATTCGAAGTCTTCTACGAATCCATTTATCTAATTCAAGGAATATAGATTTGGTGTCTGCTAACGCAAAATATCCACACCATCCCACTAGATATTGATTCAGTTTCTGAATGCGGTATTCCATCGGGTAGGGCATCTTGCGTGATGTGATTTCACGAACTTTATTCTTCATTCGTTTAAGGCTTTCTTTTGCGATACGAACCTTTGGCTCTTTATGATAGGTAAAGCTAAATCCTAGAAACTTACGTTTCCATGGACGGTCGACCGCTGATTTCTTTTCATTTACTTTCAGTCGTAGTTTTCCTTCAATGAATCGTTGAATGCTTGCCATTGTGCGAAGTCCTGCTCGTTTACTTTTCACGTAAATGTTACAGTCATCCGCATATCGAACGAATTTGTGTCCTCTTCTTTCCAATTCTTTATCTAGTTCATCTAGTACAATGTTAGATAGTAGCGGACTTAATGGTCCTCCTTGTGGAGTTCCTTCTAATGTGCTTGACACCACACCATTAATCATGACTCCCGATTGTAAATACTTACGAATCAATTTCAGTAATGGTTTATCTTGGATTCTCTTCGCGAGTGTACCCATTAATCTGTCATGGTTGACCTTATCAAAGAATTTCTCCAAGTCCATATCTACAACCCATCGATGTCCATCTCTTATATATTCTTTCGCTTTCCTCACCGCATCATGGGCACTTCGGTTTGGTCTAAATCCGTAGCTGTTTTCAGAGAATGTAGGGTCATACACTTTTGAAAGTACTTGGGCGATTGCTTGTTGAATCAAACGGTCTGTTACGGTAGGGATTCCTAGTAAACGAACACCGCCGTCAGGTTTCGGGATTTCGACTCTGCGGACTGGCATTGGTTCATAAGTTCCCTTGAGAATTGCCTCCTTAATAGATAGCCAGTTTTCGACTATGTGCTGTCGTAGGTTTTGTACGGGCATCATATCTACTCCGTGGCTTCCTTTATTCTGTTCTACACGTTTTAGTGCTTGAAGCATGTTCTCCCGTGACAGGATTTGATTCAAAAGCATCGTTATTCTCCTTCCGTGAATAGCTGTTCTCTTTATGCCAGTGGTCACTCCACCCTCCAAGAGGTCCCCCACGGGATTCACCGCTTCCTTCCTCAAGTGAGGTACTACGTTTTCTGTTTTCATCATGACTCACTGAATGCCAAGGGCTATTCTCTCTTAATTGTTCGGTCCTTCTTAGTTGTTCTAGACCAACTAATACTATGACCTCTGCTGACTTCTGACGGTTCAGCTACTTATCACTAAGTAGGTTATGAAGCGTACTTCACCTATCCGCCAGACCTCCCCGGGTAAGTACATGCACTTTCACACCATCTATCCGCCTCATCTACTCGATATGACCTTCGACAGAAAGAGCTTTGTTTTGTTTTGCAAACTCACTCAATCATACCTAGCCTTATATGAGGTTCGTGTTCCTCGGACCGGTGTTTTGCCTCCAGCTTCCTTCAGATTCCGCGTCACCACGGACACCCTTCGTTGAGCTAACCTCTACTTCTGTCTTCGGGGTTCGGGACTTACACCCTATAGTTCATGTACATGCCGGGCGCACAAAGAAAAAGAGCGAAAATTTTCGATTTCGCTCTTTTTTATTGCTATATCAGTATTTTTCGTGTTTGGCGATTATCCGTGTTCTATATTACTTGGTTTTTGCGCTTGGCGATTATTTCTCTTTCTGATTCCCCATTTTTAAATACTCTTTCCAAGCCGTGAGTCCCCCTTCTAAAACTGCGACATCATAATCCTGCTCAGCTAGAATGGTTGCACATTTCGTTGCTGAGTTGCCGGTTGTGCAAGTGACGATGATTTCACTCCCTCGCGGCAACGCGGGAAGTTCTTTTTCTTTGTTTTCTTCCAGTCCAAAAATCTCTTTTTTATGGATATTAATCGATTGAATATTATCCCCTTCAATATGGAAATTGTTATATTTCTCCTGATCCCGGACATCTAATACCACAAGTTGCTCTTTTCGTTGCATTTTTTGCATTAATTGTTCAGGCGTGATTTTTTTCAATGGCATGTTCATTCCTCCTATTTAAATAATAAATCCCCTAAGCAAGCACTCTTATGCTTAAGGGACGAGTATTTCTATTCTTTTTTCTGCTTAATGTTTGGCAGCGGTTGGGAATTATAGATTCTTGAATACGGCGGAACGGATTGGGTGAGCCAAATGTTTCCTCCAATGATGGAGTCGTGGCCGATTTTCGTATCTCCGCCAAGAATCGTTGCCCCCGCATAAATGATGACATTGTCCCCAATATCAGGATGGCGTTTGATTCCTTTAATCGGATTTCCATGTTCATCCAATGGGAAGCTTTTCGCACCAATTGTCACACCTTGATAAATTTTTACGTTTTTCCCGATGGTGCTTGTTTCCCCAATGACTACTCCAGTTCCATGGTCAATGAAGAAATACTCCCCGATTTTGGCTCCAGGGTGAATATCGATGCCAGTCAAGCTATGGGCATGCTCAGACATGATTCTTGGGATAATCGGAACCCCGGCCTCGTAAAGTTCATGAGCTATCCTATGTATTGTAATGGCTGTGATGGAAGGATAGCTGAATAAAATTTCTTCCAATGATAAGGCTGCAGGATCGCCATTGTATGCCGCCTGTATATCTGTTTGTAGGATTTCACGGATTTGCGGCAATTTATTGACTAAGTCAATGACGATTTCTTCCGCTTTTTCTTCAGGTTTACTTTCACCGCTGTTTTCCAGCACTTTCGAAATAATGTCTTTTAAATCGAGTGCTGTTGATCTTAAAATGTTTCCTATATTTGTTTCCAACCGGAGTTCATCTTTATATATGTCGCAAAAGCAAGGATATAGCACTTTGCGGAAATTCTTCAAAATTTTGATAATCTTTTCTTGTCCTTCAAATCCAATGGACTGTTCAATTGGAAAATAACTTTTATGAACATCAAGCAATGAATTGGCGATGTTCGGAACCCCTTCATTTATCCAATTGTCTAATTTCAATGAATCCACCACCCTAATCTTATTGTCGCGGTTTTTCTAAAAATTTTTATTTATTGCTATCATATAAAACTTTCTCTACGTTTATCAACTATCTAATATTTTTCCAACCAATAATTAGGTAAATATTTACATACCCCGTAAAACTATTTTAGATACTAACATAAAAACTTGCTGGAAAAAAGCCTCCAGCAAGTTTACGTTGTTCATATTCATTTGAAGATCAAGTAATTATCCGGTTTGCTTTCAACCACTACTTCTTTCGAAAAGGATTGTATTTAATGGTACCCACTCCTTCTTTTCAATAAAAAATCTGCTCCTCATTGGATGGAAGAGCAGATTTTTCATATTAATAATTGTTTCTTATCGTCTTTAAAGCCGCAGTCCATTTAAGCAACTGATCCAGCATATCATCCACCACTTCTTTATGGTGGTCGGCAGGTTTGAATTTTGTCATATTTTCAAAATCCGTAAAAAGCGAAAATGCAGGATGCGTACGCACATCGGCCACCGCCAGTTCGCCCAAAATTCCCCGCAAATGTTCCGCTGCCCTTGCCCCTCCTACCGAACCGTAGCTGACAATGCCGGCCGCTTTGTTATTCCAAACTTCCCGGGCCAAGTCGAGGGCATTTTTCAAAGCTCCCGTAATACTATGGTTGTATTCCGCCACAATGAAAATAAACCCGTCCAAACTTGCCAATTTTTCATTCCATTTCACAATCCGGGGGTCTGATGGCTCCGCTTTTCCTAAAAATGGCAAGTCGTAATCATCAATATCCACGATTTCAAATTTTGCATTCTTCCGATTATCCGCAATTTCTTTGATCCAATTTCCCACTTGTGGACTTACGCGGCCTTCCCGTGTGCTTCCCAAGATGATGCCAATGTTTAATGTCGTTTCTGTCATTTTGATTTCCTCCTTGTCTCTTTGATAAAACAGTGTTTCCCTATTATGGAAAAGCTATTATTTTTATTCCCCCATTGGACAGTTTTTAATGCATTTTTTACATATTGCTTGTGAAAGAACACTTATTTTTTCCTTTCCTCCAAAATATCTTTGATCATCTCAATATGGGAGGAAGCCCAAGCGTTTTCCCTGAAATGAAAAAACAAAGCTGCTGTAATGCCTGTAATATAACAAACAATAAAAATCATCCAATTTCTTGTTCCTTCTTGGAACAAAATTTTTTGGAGATGCTGGGAGAAAATCAAAAATAAAAATGGGATGGATGATACAAAAATAGGAATCATCCCTGAACCATTCTTCTCCTTGATCAAGCGGTAATAAATCAATTGCAGCACGTCACGATCCAGCGACTCATAAAACTTCCGGACTTCATAAAGCTCCTTCAAATATTTGGAGTCGCGAATCGAATCACGATTTTTCCTGAGCTGCATATATATTTTGTGAGCATCGCCCCGAAAAAAACTCATCACCTTTCACCCCACATTTTCCAAGGAATGAAGCGGATTGCCCTTCGATACATTCTTTTTCATTATTCTTCATAATTGAAAAAATAAACCGTTCACAATTTTTTAAGAAAATTTAGACTTTTATCTGTTGTATATCAGTTTTTAATTGAATATAATTGTTATACATCACAAAGGAGGGGAAGGCCATGCTAAGCAATACGGAACGTAAAAATATCATTCAATTTCTAGTGACTTACTTTGGTCTGGAGCCAATCCAGTTTGTAAATATTTCGGATCGCATGCTGGAAGCTACGTATGATTTTGTTTACTCCAGATTTGAAATGGAAGCGGATATGTAATCATTTTTTCACGAAACAAAGGGGTATAAACGAAGAGATCCGTTTCGCACGAAAGAAACGACTCTATCGAATGGACGTTCTTATGAAGGATGTCTTATAAAGGAGTGCCCCTGAATTTCTCACAAAGGAGACACCCCTTTTCATATAGAAAATTGGCGGCATAAACGAATGGCTGAAGGGAATCAGCGCGTTTCTATTTAAAGAAACGCGCTCTTTTTTTATGCATTGATTCATTTTTATTTCTCTTCAATGCAACGGGAATCTTTCCATTTGTCTTCCCCGCTCTATGGCTACGAAAGTATCAGCACCTTGTCACCTCTTTAGTATTCGTATGCAGAAAATTTATATATGCACTAAAGAATAGATTGTTCAAATTGTCGCACATTAAAGTCAAGAAATTTCGGAGGTGATTCAGATGGCAAAGAAGAATAAGACAACCTTCAGGAAGGAGAAAAAGGAGAAGAATAAAAAAGTTCAGATAGAAGAATATTCCAAAGAGTTCAATCAGGCAATCCACAACAATCCTCCTGCTGAAGTAAGAAAGCCGCGCAATACTTAAAAAGATGTAAAAAAGAGCGAATGAACTACGATTCGCTCTTTTGTTTTATCCAAAATATACTTGCCCCTATTTTTCCATTAAAAAGACATCAGCAATTAGGATAGCATCAAAGTTTCCATGAATAAGGACCTCTCTATAAGATCTTCACCATGCACCAGCTTCCCAATTAAACGATATATTGCTTCTTTATCTTTGAACGCAAAGTCGCGAGCCAATTTCTTGAGAATAGTGGTTGGTGCTATAACCCGTATGCAGTTTGGCATCCGTCCCGAATCAATCCCCTCTTTTCAATTGGATGAAAAAAATCTGTCCAATTGGCTGTTTTCTTTCCGATATACCCAGTATGATAGATTTTGAAAGAGGGGGAAATGAAAGTGTTGCCATTTATACACGGATTTATTTTGGCATTCGGATTAATCTTGCCTTTAGGTGTCCAAAACGTCTTCGTTTTTTCACAAGGCGCCATGCAGCCGAATCTGATTAGGGCCCTGCCTGCAACAATTACCGCAGCTATATGTGATACACTTTTGATTCTGCTTGCCGTTTTCGGCTTGTCCATCATCGTATTGCAGTTTGATTGGCTCCGGACCGGGCTTTTGACAGTCGGCATCATTTTCTTGATTTACATGGGATACTCCATTTGGAAAAGTCAGCCGAAAACCAATGAATCGAACATCTCTTTGCCGGCGAAAAAGCAGATCCTCTTTGCTTTATCCGTTTCCATCCTGAATCCCCATGCCATTTTGGATACAATCGGCGTCATTGGAACAAGCGCCATAAAATATGCCGGCATGGAACAATTTTTCTTTACCTTTGCCTGTATCATGGTGTCCTGGATTTGGTTCTTCGGTTTGACGGTGGCAGGTGCGATTTTCAAAAAGTTGGATCAATCAGGCAGCATCTTAACATTTTTCAATAAGTGTTCCGCCGTTTTTATTTGGGGAACCGCAGTTTATTTGCTATTGGATTTAATGAGTTGAAAACGGTTATATTATTGGGTGAACGTACGAACTTTACTTCCCCTTTTCTTTTCAAATAAAAACAATAAGAAACTGATAAAATAACCTGCTGAAACAAGGCTGAAACCGCGGAAAATTCCCGGGGTCATAAAGAAGTAAACGCCGATGGGAAGGGACAACAGAAAAGCGACAAACATAAACCATTTAGGTTTCAAAAATTGTCCGATGATGACAAAAGCGGCTGGAATGACGGCCGCAACAAATAAGTTGCCGATGATTTCAGAATCCGGTGTCTGATAAGGATTATCGAAGGAAAAAATTCCCCAAAACACGAGGCTTGCCACTGCAGAGACAATTCCTACGACCGACCCTATCATCTGCATTCGTCTTCCTCCTTATATTACTATTTGATATTTAAATGGAATATAAATCTTTTTCTTTCATTTATTTATAATTTTTCTGATCCCAATGCAATAAATATTAATAAAATTTTTTATAAAGAAAAAAGAGCCGCAGCCCTCTGAACGGGATTCACGATCATTCTCCCGAGATCACAATCACATCGAAGGGTACCGGCTCTCCATTTATTTGGACTTCCATGTATTCTACATCGGCATCCTTGGATTTTGTCAGCCTAAAGAAATGGGCTTTTTCTTCATCCCCTTCTCCACTTTCATTCAATTTCACGATTAATTTTGTTCCCTCTTTTTCGAACGTCCCTTCTACATCCGAACGGGATTTATAAACGATATAAGAAACCTTTTCTCCACTATTGATTTTTTGCAATGTGGCATTTTGATCCATTTTTTCTTCCACATTTTCCGGCAATTCATCCAATTCGACCAAGCTGATTGTAGTTGAATTGCAAGCGGTTAAAATCAGCATAATAAGTGTGAAAAAATAAATTTTTTTCATGACTACCCCCTTTTTTATTACATTCAACAGATATTTCCAATATCCTTTAAAAAATTTTTCGCTTCCTCAGTTTTATCTTGAACTCTAAATTCATAGTGCTACAATCTAATTAAACTCTACTATAGCTGGAGGTCTTTCCATGGAATTGAATGAAAAAGAACTTGAAATACTCAGTGTATTGGAAAAAGATGCACGGATTGAAACAGCCGACCTCGCAAAAATGGTGGGCTTGAGTGTGGAAGAAACAGAATCCATTTTAAAAAAATTGGAAAATGATAAAGTCATCGTCAAATATTTAACAATGATTGATTGGACAAAAGTCGATGATCATCAAGGCGTCCGGGCGATGATTGATGTGAAAGTGACCCCTAAACAAGGAGTCGGATTCGATGAAATCGCGGGAAAAATCTATCGCTATGATGAAGTGCAATCAGTATATTTAATGTCAGGCACTTATGATTTATCCGTCATTGTGGAAGGGAAAACATTGAATGAAGTGGCGAACTTCGTATCCCAAAAATTGTCCACATTGGAATCTGTTGTTTCAACAACAACCCATTTCATCTTGAAAAAATATAAACATGATGGAATCATCTTGGAACAAGAGAAAAAAGATAAGAGAATTGTGGTGTCATAACATGAAGGCTACAAAAAAATCCTATGTTTCAAAAACCGTAAGAGATTTAAAACCCTCAGGCATTCGTCGTTTCTTTGATTTGGCAGCAGGTATGGAAGGTGTCATCTCCCTTGGTGTGGGTGAACCTGATTTTGTCACACCTTGGCATGTCCGGGATGCGGCCATCCGCTCCATTGAAGATGGGTATACTTCCTATACTCCAAATGCGGGTCTCCTTGAATTGCGGGAAGAAATTACAAACTATGTGAAAAATCGGTTTCATGTAGAGTACTCCCCTTCCGAAGTCATCGTAACAGTCGGCGCAAGTTCAGCCATTGATACAGCGATGAGAACGATTTTAGATCCTGGGGATGAAGTGATTGTCGTAGAACCTTGTTTCGTTTCATACAGTCCGATGGTGACGTTGGCCGGGGGTGTACCGGTACCGGTGCAGGCGTTGAAAGAAAACGATTTTAAAATTCTTCCAAGCCAAATTGAAGCGGCCATTACCGACAAAACAAAAGCATTGATGATTTGCTTCCCTAACAATCCAACAGGCACACTTTTAAATAAACAGGAATTGGAAGCGCTTGCTGAGATTGTAAAAAAATATGATCTACTAGTAATTTCCGATGAAATTTATGCGGAACTTACATATGACGAGCAATTTACAAGCATGGCCTCCCTTCCTGGCATGCGCGAAAGAACCATTTTGGTGAACGGGTTCTCAAAAGCATTTGCCATGACAGGATGGCGCCTTGGCTTTGTATGCGCACCGAAAGAAATTTCAAAAGAAATGCTGAAAGTGCACCAATACGCGTTAATGTGTGCATCCACCGCTTCCCAATATGCAGGAATCGAGGCATTAAGAAACGGTGAGGAAGAAGTGGAAAAAATGGTGAAAAGCTATCGTCTCCGCCGGAATTACATTGTGAATTCCTTTAATGAGATGGGGCTTACTTGCCACATGCCTGGCGGCGCCTTCTATGCATTCCCTTCCATTGAATCAACGGGCTTAAGCTCCCAGGAATTTGCTGAGCGATTATTGAAGGAACAAAGCGTGGCTGTCGTTCCTGGCGATGTCTTTGGTGAAAGCGGCGAAGGGCATATCCGCTGCTCCTATGCCACATCGATGGAAGAATTAAGAGAGGCTATGAAACGGATCAAACAATTTATTGATTCTTTATAATATGGATGGAGATGAACAGACTGCCGAGTTTGCTTGGCAGTCTGTTTTATTATTACTAATCTTCCTTTTTTTGAAATGAGGTTCTCTTCAAAAGACTTAACGCTTTCTTTAATATATCCCCAAGGTTAGGACATTGGAAACTTCTTTTTATCCACTTAATCTGCTACACTCATTCATAACCATATTTTGAAAATATTGGAGGGATACGTTTGAAACTTAGGTTGTTCTGCGGATTATTTGCATTTTCATTTCTGGTCCTTGCAGCATGTTCCGACAACACCGATGTTTCGACAAAAATTAAAGCCAATCCTGAATCTGAATATAGCACCACCTTTGAAAAGCTTAAAATTGGAAAAATAATCGACTATGATTTTCAGATAGCAGCTGAGGATCATCCGGTTTGGGTAACGGTTTGGGCGGAAGAATACCAGAATGGAAAACCACTTTCCGAACCGGTCATGCTCATCTCCTATGGACTGGAACCTGACGAAACAAGCCAAGGTCCTCTAGGCATTGGAGCTTTTGAAACTGAAGATGGCGCCTATCTGTTTCTTTATAACGAAAGTATCACGATGAAACCTAGAAAAATCGGCATTCCGCAAACCGGATATTCCGTGAGCGGATGGCAATATGCTTTAGAAGAGGAATCGTTGGAAAACAATCAATCTTACTTATTAGCGGTATATCGGGCAACAGATGGTGAAATGGCCACTTACAATTTTCAAGATGAAAAAGACGTTCAGCAAATGATTCAAGACACCAATTACGCTTTACTCATTAAAATGAAATTGGAAGAGCGTGAAAGCTGATTATTATTGAGTATAGGAGTTGAATCGTTTGGATACTTTTGCGGAAATTTTACGCACAATTTTTGTATTCATTCTTATTGTCGCTTCCGGTTTTTACTTGCGCCACTTGGAAAAAACAAGAAAAGAGAGGGCATTATCCCCTTCAGAACGGGTGATGT
Organism: Ureibacillus sp. FSL W7-1570; assembly: GCF_038593265.1. Lineage (GTDB taxonomy): Bacteria > Bacillota > Bacilli > Bacillales_A > Planococcaceae > Ureibacillus > Ureibacillus suwonensis. The sequence continues at coordinate 2,757,719 of NZ_CP151979.1, read as the reverse complement.
TGATTTCGCTTAATATCGCATATTTACTATTTGCCGCCAGTATAGTGGTTTCCGTATTTTTTTAAATAAAAAAGGCTTAGCTCCAGCTGAACTAAGCCTCTTTTCATTACCGGGACGACTCATCGGAAGCGGCAAGCTCCGACTCCACAAGCCACTTGTAATTTTTCACCTCTTCCCCGGTTGTTGTGGTGAAATCCACTACATACACAGGACCTTCATCGGCCGATTCAATGGTTGCCGTTGCCCCGTCCATCCCTTCGATATGGTCTGCATTAATAACCAATTCTCTTCCTGGTTCCATCGGCGCTCCACTTGCCCCATCCAATTCTTCATGAATCACCCACTTATAATTTTCCACTTTCTCCCCGCCGGTTGTCGGTCTATAGGAGATCTCGTATGCCGTTGTATCATATACGGCTACAACCACTCCTTCCGCTCCTTTCATCCCTTCCATATGATTGGCGAAAATCTTCACTTTGGTGCCAACCGGGAATGCCGCATTCTCTGCAATTTTCAAATTCAGCGGCACAGAGCCGGTGCTGTCTTCAATTTCGTCAGCCTCTTTCGTTGGTGCCTCTTGCTCGGCAACATTTCCCTCTTGTTCGTCATTCTTGTCCAATTGTTCCGCAGTATCCCCGCAAGCTGCAAGCAATAGAATGAAGCCGAATAAAAAGATTTTGAATGCCCATTGCTTTTTCATAAAATCACCCTGTTTTTTTATTTTTTAGGGTTCGTCAATTTTGTTCTTTTATACATGATTTTGCTAAAGAAATATGATGGTTCTGAAACAAACGGGATGTCCATTCGTACCATTTAATAAGGGGGTGAAAAGGGGATGGAAACGAAAAAATGCAGCAAATGCGGAGGAACAGAATTTGCGGAAGGCTCGGACTTTATCGCTGTCAGACCAAGCAAAATGTCGATGAGAGGCAGCAACAAAATTTATACTTTTTGTTTACACTGTGGAGAAGTGGCCTCCATTCGGATTGAAAATACAACGATCTTCAAAAAGAAATAAAAAGGGATGTATAGGGAAACCTTGATGCCAAGTGTTTCCCTATTATTTACTTCACCGCCGCGGAAATTCTCTTAAATATGCCGAACCCTTTCATTTGAAGGGTCATTTTTTCTTTGAGGAGAAGGGGCTTTTGCACATAAACGGATATGTCCCCGATGGTGATTTCATGATATTGTTGCATATTTTTCGGCTTGAAAAGAAGCACAACAAGTTCTTGCACATCCGGGGCGCAACAGCTTCGCACTTCCAACAATTGCACGGTCAATTGATTGCCCTTTGAACGGATCCGCTCTTTTACCTCTTCATCCATTTCTATAAGCATGCTAATCCCCCGTTTCTGAAAAGTTTCCTTATATCTTATACAATTCGGATGATAAAATGAATACTCTTTGAATCAATTGCGCATAGTTTGTTGGAAAGAAGCAAATAAAAAATCGCATGCCCCAACTTGGGACATGCGTAATACCCGCCTACTTACCCAATTCCCTCACTTGGACGGGAATCAAAGAATTTTCCAAACGGGGGCGCAAATGTTCATATTGGGATGAGAGCATCAACCGTTATATCAAGCCGATTGCAATATGTTGAATATTCCACCAGAGAAACCTTTTGAAAATAAAAAAACTGATAAGATACATCCTATCAGTTTTCCAATGGTTCTTTTTCTTCCTGCCGGTTTGCGCTCTCAAAGGCAATCAATGCACATCCCAACTTTTTCTCCAAAGCCTGGATTTCCGCCAACTGTTCTTCGGATAATTGGGCATATTGCCAGTTTTCCATTTCCTTCACCTCATCAAGAGTATAGACAGGAAACGGGAAATTCAATCCATCCCGTTTTAGCCGACCATATCCCGGCTTCTTAAAAACTCCGCACTTCTCACTTCTCCTCAACCTTCGTAAAACTGGACCCCATTTCTTTGACTTTTCGCTCGATATAAAGCTTGATCCGAACGGGATATAAGCGTTTTCGCATCAGTTCCATCCTGCGGGAAGATGGCGATTCCCATGCTGGAAGTAATAACAACCGATCGATCTCCCAATTGGTAAGGGACTTGAAAGATATCTTGCAGCCGCTTTGCCACTTCCACAAGCGTTTGTTTTCCGCGGATATCCCGGATCAAAATGAGAAACTCGTCCCCGCCAATACGGCAAAGAACATCCCCTTCCCGCACATTCTTTTTCAACCGATCCGCCACCTTGATCAATAGCTCGTCTCCCATGTCATGGCCCAAAGTATCGTTCACTTGTTTAAAGTCATCCAAGTCGATAAACATGATGCCGAACATGGAATTCTTCTTGCCCGCTTCATCCATGATTTTTTTCATTTCCTTTGTAAAATGGAGCCTGTTCCAAACACCTGTCAGCGGATCATGGAATGCAAAATACTCCAGCTGCTCTTCATAAATTTTCTTCTCGGTGACGTCCCTTATCACCCATTGATTCACATATTCCTGTTCAAACAAAACACGCCGAACCGTGATTTCAACCCACAATTCTTCCCCATCGATCCGCTTCACTTTTTCTGTCGCCTGCTCCCCTTCTTTCAGTGAGAGAGGGTGTTCCGTTTGAAGCAACCTCCCTATGGACGTCCCGATAATCGCATCTTTGGAGTCCGCACACACAATGTCAAGGGCAGGCTGATTCGCGTAAATGATGATATCATCATTTGTCAAAAAAATGGCGTAAGGAAAATGGTCCAATAAATTGCGGTAACTTGCCTGGCTTAATTCCAGTTTTCGATGCATTTCCATATGTTCAGTAAAATCTTTGTACATCCCCACTGCAAGCACCTTCCCGATATTTACTGCACCATAGGAAGCCAAAATATCCAATATTTTTCCGTCTTTTCTTTTTCTTTTCGTTATATAGTGAGGGACATTCTTTCCGCTTCTTAACGTGTCCAATAATATTTCATATTCTTCTTTATTTTGAAAAATAAAATGATCGGGAGTTTTCAAATCCTTCGGTTCCCATCCAAGAAGCTTTGTAAAGGCAGGATTCGCCAATAAGATTCTGCCCTCATAATCAACGGTGAATAAGGCATCATTGGAGTTGTTCCATACTATTTCAAAAACACTGGTGTCAGATTGTCTATTAACCATTCATTTCTCTCTCCTAACGGACAAAAAAATTATCTTCCCAAAACACTATTGGAAAATAGAAGTTTTTACCTAGGTCTTTCCATGAAAAAAATATTTCCGATTGTGGCATAATTTGATCCAGCCAATCGGCAAATAGGATTAAACTCCCTTATTTTTATATGCGAATGGTCATAAATTTTTTCATCAATATGCACGAATACCACTTCACCTATAAACAAATCGCAGGCAGGTGTTTCGTCATTGCTCCCGCCTAATGGAATGCCTTTCACAAGCTTGCATTCCATCCGCACTTTCGCTTCTTGTACACCGGGAACGCTGACAATTTCACTTTGTGCCGGAGTCATATTTGCAAATGCCAGTTCACTTTCACCGCTTGGCAAATTTGCCGCTGCGGCATTGAATTGCTCTATATTGTCATCATCCGCTATATGTACAACAAATTCTTGGGTTTCATATATGTTTTTGGCGGTATCTTTCATCGTTCCATTCTCTTTCCGCTGAACGGAAATCGAAATCATTGGAGGTTTTGCCGACACGATGTTGAAATAACTGAAAGGTGCTCCATTAATCACTCCATCAGTGGATTGAGTGGTCACCAAAGCAATCGGCCGTGGAATAATCGTACTAGTCAGTAACCTATAAATTTCTTTTTCTGATTGGTCTTTTGGATTAATGATAATCATTTTTACTCACCTTTTTTCTTATTCTATTGGATGTTTTTATTTTTTATAGTTATATTTTATTATATTATTATATAAAATTTTCCTTTGCTGAAAAAATTTTTAGTTTTTTTATGGGTATGACATCCTAGAGGGTTCAATTTTTTGGGAAGTAACATCTTTATAAAAAAGTAAGCGCCAAATACCGCCCATGAGTTTTTCATGGACGTTATTTGGCGCTTACGCATATATTGCATAGAATCTCATAGGATATTTTGGTTGCGTCGGTAAATTAAAGCGATTCCCTCAACTCTTTAGTCATTTCTTCCACCAATTCCGGTCTTCCATGGAACTGGGCTGGAGTGTTTTGAAATAATTCAATATACCAGACATCGTCCTTTTTCACCGCGACAAGCGTCTGATGGGCATTGACGGCAGGTTCGATATCGGACTCCCCTGGTGGCACCATCCCGGCAATGGCACGCAAAAAGGCAACGTCTGCCCCTAAAAAACAGATTTCTTTGATTTTCGTAATATAAGGAGCCGTTGGATGGCTATCAAAAATGGGTGCAAGATGCGAGAGAATCTCCTCCCTGCCGGTCGCGATGCTTCCATCGAATCCGATCTGCACCCCTTCTTCCCCAAACAACTCCGCCATTCCATCCGCATCCCGCCGATTCCATGCATCAATCAGTTTTTCGTATAGTTTTTGGATTTCTTGTTTGCTGGACAAAGTCATTCCTCCTAAATAGTGAACAAATGTAACTATTACCCTTCCAACACTTATTTCACTTTTTTCTATGGCTTAATAATAATCGAAAAATGTAGTTTTTTCGACATAAAACATAGATTTTCATTATAAAGCATAAATGAGAATAATCTAATTAAAAATATTCTTAATTGAATCAATTTCATAAATCATAGTTTTTCTGAAGTATAGAGTACCCCTATACTAAAAACTTCGTTTTTTTTTTAATTATGCAACTTGGTTTTGTTGCTGTAATAAAGCATTGATTCGATCAACTGCTAGTTTGCAGGTATTATAAATTAACGTCACCAGATTGAAATGCATTTTTGCTTTCTTTCCTGTACGATGACGGACATTGTTTAATTGAAAGTATTCCTTTAAATAAGCGTTAACGCGTTCGACTGCTGTACATTCTTGATAAAGCTGTTTCCATCGTTCTGTCCCACGTGCTGGATAGGTAAATTTACGGATATCTATATCACATTTGATTTTGAAAACTTTTTGGCAAAGGGTGTCTTCTCGTAATGGGCAAGTTGCACATTCCTTTGGACGTGTGAATTTTAATGTATTGTACTTAGCGTCAAAGCTGTCATATTGGTAACTATGTTCACGCACACAGGTTGGACGAAAATGTTCATCGAATCCTATATATTCTCCTTCTCGGCGAACGTTGTAAGGAATCACGACTCGCATGGACTGTGATACGGCTTGACGGTAAATAGGTTCAACATCATAACCAGCATCAAATATAGCGATTGTAAATTGACCGTTTCCGAAGTGATGAAGTTTTTTCAATAATGGAATCGCAGCTTTACAATCACTTCAATTACTTGAGGACATCAAACGAGTGATGATATATTGACTTTTCGTCGAAACAGCTAAATGGGCTTTATAACCAAACCAGAATGTATTTTTTCCTTTACTATTCTTTTTTCACACCCCATTTTGGCTCAATCGGTACATCCTTCCAAAGGGTTTCTAATGGGATATCCAGCTGTTCTTTCAGTTCTTTTTCATAGGTTGATTGATTTCCTTTTTTCTCTACTTGTTCGGCTAACCAAACAGCTCGTTCAGCTTTCGTTTTACGACCACGTTTTTTAGGAGTTTTAGGTGCTTTCTTTTCTGATGGTGTGAAAGCATCACGAGCTTCAAAGTGACTCGCATCGATGGCGACATGTTCATCATGTAGAAAGCCTTCCAACATCGCTGTTTTGATGAGTGTATCGTTCATTTTATCTAGCACATCTGATTCACCAATGACTTGAATCATGCGTGAATAAGAGCTTTCAGATGGTACGACATCAGACACAAGGAATCCACAGTCGAAACGAAATAAAGGATCATGGACCAAACGTTTGACTAAATCCTTCATTGTTGGAATTCGTTCGACAATACGTATAATCAGCGATTGAATCATTGCACCATAATTCAATTCACGTGGTGCACCTTTCAATGTCTTTTTAGAAAACAATTGAAAAATAGGTTGAATGTCAATCACACTAAAAATGGCATCATAACGATGGGAACTTTCCATTACTAATAATTGATGGATGTCAAAAAGAGAAATTTGTTTTACAATAGTCATAGGGTACTCACCTCTTTCGTATGGTTTGTTTAGTTACCTACCATTATAACGAAATTTGGGGAGGTACCCATTTTTTATTGTCTTGAATGGGGCTGTCCGAAAAGTCGATTGAATCGACCTTCGGCTCAGCCCTTTTTTCTGTTTTTAGGGTACAAAAAAATCGTCCTTTTTTATAGAATGAAATTGACCAAAAAACATTCTAAAGAAAGGACGATTTTTTATGAATAATCAAATGACTATTCAAGAAAATTATAACACGCAATTAGAAATGACTCTAGAGGGTATTCAAAAAATAGAGGTTCAAAAGAACAAGAAACGCAAAAAACTAGTTTTCCAACCTTATTGCAATCGTCAAGTCATGAGCATTTTAGATATCGAAATGTATATTCCTGAAAATCATGTCGCCCGTTTAGTGGATGAAATGGTGGAATCGATTCCGGATGAAGTGTTGTATACTCATTATGTTGGTGGGGGTCGTGCACCCTATCACCCTAAAATGTTATTGAAAGTGATTTTATATGCGTACACTCAAAACGTTTATTCAAGTCGGAAAATGGCGCAAATGGTGAAAGAAAATCTTCCGATGATGTGGTTGGCGGGATTGCAAACCCCTGACCATCGCACAATAAATGATTTTCGTAGTGTTCGTATGTCAAACATGATGGATTCTGTATTTGAACAATTTGTCCTTCAACTAGTAGAACAAGGATTTATCGACCTCGACCATATTTTTGTGGATGGTACGAAAATAGAAGCGAATGCCAACAAATATACGTTTGTATGGCGAAAATCCGTAGAAAAATATGATCAGAAACTACGAGCCAAAATTCAATCGTTTCTACAAGAAGCGCACCAAATCGCCTTGGAGGAATTAAAAGAAGAACAATTAGAAGAAGAATTAGAAAAATCATCGGCACAACTTTCTGAGAGAATAGAAGCTTTGGAAAAAGATTATAAACAGGAAGAAGACAAAGAAAGAAAAAAAGAACTTCGCTCTAAAAAATCCCAACTCACCAAACAACTGAAAACGATTCAAACGGATTATCTTCCACGATTACGAAAATACAAAGTACAAAAACAGATTCTAGGTGAACGAAATAGCTACTCGAAAACCGACCATGAGGCCACTTTTATGCGAATGAAAGAGGACCATATGAAAAACGGCCAACTCAAGGCGGGTTATAATGTTCAACTCGCCACACAACATCAATTTATCGTGGGATTTGAAATTTATCAAAATCCAGGAGATACTCGCTGTTTCCAACCATTTATGGAAAAGTTATTGGAATCGATACCGAAGGAAAAGAAACTCAAGTATGTCATTGCCGATGCAGGATATGCGAGTGAAGAAAACTATTTATATGCGATTGGCGAAGAAAAAGAACCTCGTTTTGAATTATTAGCCCCATACCAAACCTATTTGAAGGAACAAAGTAAAAAGTTTAAAAAGGATTTATCAAAAGTACAAAATGCGAAGCGTAAAGTGGATGTCGAAAGTGTGTTCGGGAACATCAAGGGCAATTTGCGTTTCACTCGATTTCTGTTACGGGGGCTTCATAAAGTCCGAACAGAATTCGGGATTGTGGCAATGGCCCACAACATACTGAAATGGGCCGCAAATTCCCAAACCAATTTCAAAAATAAGGAAACAGAGCGAATGGAAAAACTCATTGTTTTGTAAGCGCCAAATATCCCACACCTTCTAACCCTTTTGATGTTTTGTGATAATTAGATCAACATCAAAAGTTAGGAGGTTTTTATTTTTATGTCCCCAGATGAACGAAAACAATTGTGGCAACAACGAATCGAATCTTATCGATCTAGTGGAGAGTCAAGTATAAAAGCTTGGTGCAAACAAAATCAAGTAGGTCATCAAAGTATGTATAAATGGATGAAAAGACTAGAGTTAGAGACAACTGAAACTTCACGGACTTCCCCTCAATGGCTAACTGTTGAAGTATCCCATCCGTTGGATGAAAAAAACTCCCCGCTCATCGTTAACATTGGGGAATTTTCCATCGAAGTAAAAGAAGGTTTCAATCCACTCCTTTTCAACGAAGTGGTTCAGGTGCTGAAAACACATGTTAAGTAAAACACCCATTCAACATGTTTATTTAGCAGCGGGGGCAACGGATTTACGCAAGTCGATTGATGGATTAGCAGCCATTATTCAAATGAGCTTTCAGTTAAATCCTTTCTCTTCTAATCTCTTTGTTTTCTGTAATCGGAAACGAGATAAATTGAAAATTCTCCATTGGGATCACAATGGGTTTTGGTTGTACTATCGTCGTTTAGAGAAAGGGGTCTTTCAATGGCCTGATGAAAGAACTCCCGGCCCTTTGTGCATCACTCCCCGCCAATTCAGTTGGTTGCTCGATGGTCTTTCATTTGAACAAAAACAAGCACATGAACAAGTATCAGCTAAAATCATGGTTTAAAAGGAATTTGACATTGACCTGTCAATTCCTTTCCTTTATTCTTTAACTTATGAACAAACACAAACAAACCAATGAATCAACAATTGAAGAACTGCAAGCGAGAAATGCGGAACTCAAAAAACAAAATGAAGCCTTACAGGCTAAAATCAAATGGTTGGAAGAACAATTCCGCCTTAGCCAACATAAAAAATTTGGGGCTTCCAGTGAAAAAACGAATCCGGATCAACTCGAACTTCCTCTTTTTAATGAAGCTGAAATCACAGCGGATGCAGAAGTGGAAGAACCTACACTTGAAACCATTACTTATAAACGGAAGAAGTCTGTAGGACAACGCGATGCGAAACTAGAGAACTTGCCGACGGAAACGATTCACTATCGTTTAGCCGAAGAAGAGCAGGTTTGTTTGTGTTGCGGTGGAACCGTACACGAAATGAGTACGGAAATACGAAGAGAAATCAAGATTATTCCTGCTCAAGTAAAAGTCGTTGAGCATGTTCAACATATTTACAGTTGCCGTCAATGTGAACGGGAAGGAATCGAGACACCGATTGTCACAGCCAAAATGCCAACACCAATTTACCCAAAAAGTTTGGCATCTGCATCGGCTATGGCCTATATCATGAACCAAAAATACGTGGAAGGAATGCCTCTTTATCGTCAAGAAAAGCAGTTGGAACGATTCGGTGTGTATTTATCACGCCAAACGCTCGCCAACTGGATGATTTATGGTGCAACCAATTGGCTTTCCATTCTATATAAACGGATGCATGAGCTATTACTCGAAAACGATATTCTACATGCGGATGAAACTACACTTCAAGTTCTAGCAGAACCTGGACGAAAAGCGGATTCGAAGTCTTATATGTGGATGTATCGAACAGGACGAGACGTACCGCCAATCATCTTATATGATTATCAAACGACTCGTCACAGTAAACATCCGAAGGCTTTTCTAAAAGGATTTAAGGGATATCTGCATGTAGATGGATATGCAGGATATCATGAATTAAAGGATGTCGAACTGGTAGGGTGTTGGGCACATGCAAGGCGAAAATTCGATGAAGCACTGAAGGCATTACCAGCCAATGTGGATAAAACATCATCAACCGCTGCAGAAGGAATTCAATTCTGTAATCAATTATTCCAGATTGAAAGACAAATCAGTGAAAAATTTGAGAACTGTACTCCCGAACAGCGCAAAGAATACCGTCTTGAACACAGTAAACCTGTGTTAGACGCTTTTTTGGCATGGCTAAAAACAAAACGCCCTCAAGTTCCCCCAAAAAGCAAATTGGGAGAGGCAATTACATATTGTATAAATCAATGGAGTAAGCTCATAGTGTTTTTAGAAGATGGTCGACTTGAAATCGATAATAATCGTGCGGAACGATCGATTAAACCATTCGTGATGGGCCGGAAGGCATGGCTATTTGCACAATCGATGAAAGGTGCATCAGCCAGCGCTATTATTTATAGCATTGTCGAAACAGCTAAAGAGAATCAATTAAATCCATTGAACTACTTAACCTATCTTTTCGAACAATTACCATTGATAGATCACAATGATGTAGAAGCCATCGATCAACTCCTTCCCTGGTCGAAGACAATTCCAGAAGAATGTCGCGTACCAAATAAAACTAAATAGAGCATATAATAAACGCCCACGAAAAAACACGTGGGCGTTATTTTACGCTTACATTGTTTTCTCCATTCGCTCTGTTTTTATGGACTTTTTAGACAAGCCCGTGAGAATTATGAAGTTAACTCATATGTAAACACAACACTGTTTTATTCTACTATCTAATATTAATATCTCAATATTCATTTAGTATAATTAAAATATTATTTACTAAAAAATTTAAAGGTGATAATACTTATGAAAAAGAAAGTCCATGTAGTAGGAGCAATTATTGAAAATGAAAGAAATGAAATTTTTTGTGCTTTAAGAGGGCCTGAAATGACTTTACCAAACTATTGGGAATTTCCAGGCGGAAAAATAGAGGAGAATGAAACACCTGAACAAGCTTTAGCTCGAGAAATTAAGGAAGAATTTAATTGTTTAATAAAAGTAGGGCAGAAGGTTGAAGACACAACCTACGAATATGAAAAAGTAATTGTTCGTTTGGAAACGTATATGGCGAAACTAATCAAAGGAGAACCTATAGCACGAGAACACGCTGAAACTAAATGGGTTTCTCGTAAAGACATTGAAAAACTCAACTTTGCTCCTGCAGATATACCGGCTGTTAAAAAGATAGCAAGAGAACAATTGTAAATAATGTGGAGGTAATGAAATGAATCAACAACAATTATTAAAAAAAATCGAAAATTCCCTATACAAAGGATTCATTGATAAAAATAAACCCGTTACTGCTCAATTCAAACCTAAACTACTAACAAACAAAAAACAAGAAACTGTTTTGTCAACTTTACTACAAGAATTAAAAACATGTAAAACGTTTTATTTTTCTGTTGCCTTCATTACTGAAGGTGGTCTTGCTACATTAAAAACAATGCTTTATGACTTAAAACAAAAAGGTATTAAAGGTAGGATTCTTACCTCTACTTTCCTAAATTTTAATCAACCAAAAATGTTTAAAGAATTATTAAAACTAGAAAATGTTGAAGTGCGAATAACAAACGAGAAAGATTTTCACGCAAAAGGTTACATATTTGAACATCAAGACTATTACTCCCTTATTGTTTATGGCAAACTAAAAATGTAACGTTTGGCAATTAATTTATGCAGGTCCTATAAAACAAAAAACCACTTGCCAACATTCCCCAAATACACTACCCTCCTAGTTGGACAAAACAGTTCAACGGGAGGTATTCAAGGAGATGTTAGCAGTGGCTGAAATTCATTATATCAGATATGAAGCAAACCAAAAAGGATGTTCCTATTCCGATATTGCCAAAAGAATGAATCGTGATCCAAGAACAGTGAAGAAGTATGCGGAAATGGAAGACTTCAATCCCTCAAAAGTTAAACAAACGAGAAAAGCGAAAGTGATGGATCCAGTGAAACCGATATTGGATCAATGGATTAAAGAGGACTTGACAAAGAAGAAAAAATATCGAAGAACTGCGAAACGAATGTATGAAATCTTAAAAGAAGAATATGGATTTACAGGTTCAGATCGTTCTGTTCGGCTCTATGTATCAAAAAGAAAACAAGAACTGCTCGAACAAAGTGAACCAGCTGCGTTACCTTTAGAATCGAAACCTGCAACGGCTCAAGTTGATTTTGGAGAAGCTCCTTTTCTCTATCAGGGGAAATACGTCGATTTTCCTTACCTGGTCGTTTCATTCCCTTACAGTAATGCGGCCTATGTGCAAGTCATGCCAGCTCAAAATCAAGAATGTTTCTTGGAAGGATTAAAACGAATCTTTCACTATATGGGAAGGGTTCCAAGGGTCATTCGTTTTGATAATCTCTCCCCTGCAGTAAAAACGATCTTGCCAAACGGAGAAAGAGAATTGACAGAGACATTTCAACGATTCGTTTTACATTATGGCTTTGAATGCGAGTTCTGCAACCCAGCCAGCGGAAATGAAAAAGGGAATGTCGAATCAAAGGTGAAATATATTCGAAACAATTTCTTTTTACCTGAACAAACAATCTATCAACTAGAAAGTTTTAATGAATCTTTATGGGAGAAATGTGAGAAGGACTGGAATCGTCCGCATTATGAGAAGGAGCGACTCATCGCTGAATTATTTGAAGAAGAACAAGCGTTATTTCTTCAATTACCAGCCAAAGAATTTGAATGTGTCCGATATGAGCAGGTCACGGCTGATAAGTACGGTTTCATCCATTTAGAAAACAATTTATATTCCACGTCTCCCCGTTTTGCCAAACAAAAGGTTTTGGCAAAGATCTCTTATCATGAGATTGCCATTTTAACAGAAGAGCATGAGCTGATTATCAAGCACGAGCGTTTATATGGCACAAAACAAAAATCAATGAAATGGCAACCATATCTTACGTTAATGGCCAAAAGGCCAAATGCATTAAAATATACGGATTTCTATGAAAAGATGCCGGAAGAATGGAAAAATTATTTTTCCAATTGTACCGTTCAAGAAAAGAAGGAAGCATTACAACTACTAGCTGTTTTACTAAAAGAACATGATTTCGAAGTTTCGACACAGGCTTTGAGGATTGCCTCCCAGTATGGTCATCCGAAAGTAGAATCGATTAAACAGGTATTTTATCAATTAATCAATGGAAGAGGTATACGAGAGCCAATTCAACCGAAAAAACACGTTCCAGATATGCCGGAAGCCATCCGAGGAGTAAGGCATTATGACCGCCTATTCGAATCCCAAGGAGATGTGGCATCATGGAACAAATGATTAAGGAATATGCCAAAAGACTAAAATTAAGCTGGATTCCAGCCAATTACCATACCATCCATGCGGAAACAAATGAGGAATTTTTACTGAAGCTGTTTGAACGAGAAGTGCAGCATCGAGATGAGAGAAGGATAAATTTACTACTAAAACAGGCGACATTGCCGAAAATTCCAAATAAACCTTATGATTGGCGGGAGATTCAACTAGCCCCAGGCATCACAAAAGATTATATTTTAGAAGGTGAGTTTACGAAAAATCAGGAAAACCTTATCTTCTATGGCGGAGTGGGAACCGGTAAAACATTCCTTTCCACTCTCATCGCCCTCAATTTGATGAAAAAACAAGGAAAAAGAGTGAAGTTCTATACGGCCGCCTCCATTGTCAATGCTTTATTGGAGGCCAATGAAAAAGGTGACCTTGGTAAATTTCTCAATCAAATCGAAAAGTTGGATCTCTTGATTCTTGATGAATTGGGCTATATTCCATTGCATAAACAGGGGGCAGAGTTATTATTTCAAGTTATTTCCATGTGTTATGAAACCAAAAGCATCATTGTGACAACCAATTTACCGTTTAGCCAATGGAATAATGTCTTTGGCGATCCCATTTTAACAGAGGCCGTCATTGATCGGCTGATTCATCATTCTCATTTAATCATCTTCAATGGTGAAAGTCACCGATACAAAGACTCAATCTCTCAACGTTAACCATGGAATTTGGCAAGTGTATGTATGCATTTTTAATTGCCATTTCATACATTTTCTACTTGCCAAAAACACCCTTATAGTTGGTAGTTCTAACTTAACCGATAGAGCATTAAAAACGAACTACGAATGGAACGTTTTTTTAACGTCTTTAGAAAATGGGGAAATTATCAATCACTTTAAAAATCAATTTGAAGTTGCTTGGAATGAAGGAACTCAACTAACTAACGAATGGATTAATGATTACAAACAAATTTACCAATTAAAACCTTTTGTTTCTTCAAAATCTTCAAATGTTCTAGAGCTGAACACAACATATTTAACTAATTCTTTAGCTGAAAGCCTATCAATTAAACCAAATAAAATGCAATCGGCAGCATTAAAGGAATTAAAAAAATTACGAGAAACTGGTGCAAAAAAAGGATTAATTATCTCTGCAACTGGTACAGGAAAAACCTATTTGTCTGCTTTTGACGTCCGAAATTTTGCACCAAACAGAATGTTGTTTATTGTACATCGAGAACAAATTTTAAAGAAAGCCATGCAAGATTATAAAAAAATCCTTGGTGGACAAGAAGAAGACTTTGGTATACTTTCAGGAAATTCAAAAGATATAAATGCTAAATACTTATTCGCCACTATTCAAACAATTTCAAAAGATTCTTATCTCAAACTATTTGAGCAAGACTATTTTGATTATATTTTAATTGATGAAGTACATAAAGCCGGAGCAGCATCTTACTTAAAAGTAATTAATTATTTTACTCCTAAATTTATGCTTGGTATGACAGCAACGCCTGAACGGACAGACAACTTCAATATATATGAATTATTTGATTACAACATTGCTTACGAAATACGATTACAAGCTGCTTTAGCAGAAGATATGTTATGCCCTTTCCATTACTTCGGTGTTATAGACTATGAAAAAAATGGTGAGTTAATTGACGATACTTCCGATTTAAGAAAACTTACATCTAATGAAAGAGTTCATCATATTATTGAAAAAATAAATTACTACGGTTATTCCGGTGATAGCGTAAAAGGACTTATGTTCTGTAGTTCAAAAGAAGAAGCTCACAATCTTTCAACGGCTTTAAATGCTAGAGGCTTAAAAACAATTGCACTAACTGGGGATAACACACAAGAAGAACGTGAGAAAGCAATCGAAAAATTAGAAAAAGGCGAATTAGAATACATAGTAACTGTAGATATATTTAACGAAGGTATAGATATCCCCTTCTTAAATCAGATTGTTATGCTTCGTCAAACTCAATCAAGCATTATTTTTATTCAGCAATTAGGTCGCGGTTTACGTAAACATCCATCGAAAGACTATGTTACAATTATCGACTTTATTGGAAACTATAAAAATAACTATTTAATTCCTATTGCTTTATCAGGAGATCAATCATTAAATAAAGATAATATTCGACGAAAAACTGTTAATACTGATTATATCAGTGGAGTTTCTACCATTAACTTTGAAGAAATTGCAAAGAAACGCATTTTCGAATCTATAAACAATACAAATTTATCAACATTAAAAATGTTACGAGAAGCCTATATGGAATTAAAAAATCGTATTGGTAGAATCCCAACCTTATATGATTTTATTCTACAAAACTCAATAGATCCTGAAGTGATCATTAAATCTTCTGATAACTATCACTCTTTCTTATTAAAAATGAAAGAAGATGTACCGAATCTTTCCGATTACGAACAATCTGTACTTACAATGTTTTCAAAAGAATTTATAAATGGAAAAAGAATTCATGAAATCATTTTAATTGAATTGTTACTTGAAAGCGATTCCGTTTTAAAACAAAATTATATTAAGAAATTAAAAGAATTCGGTACTTACGTTGATGAAGCAACAATTAATTCTGTAGAAACCATTTTTTCATTGAAATTCTTTACACAAAAAGATATTGAAAAGTACGGTTTAAAACCAATTATTGAAATGGATAACGGAAAATATAATTTTAATAGTGATATTCAAGAATGTCTGCATAATAATTATTTTAGAAAATTAATTGTAGATATCGTGAAATGCGGATACATTAAGAACCAAAAATATGATAAAACACAACCTTTAACGTTATATGAAAAATACTCCCGACGTGATGTATGTAAGCTATTAAACTGGCCTCATGACGATTCATCAACAATATATGGTTATCGAGCAAAATACAATACCTGTCCTATATTTGTAACATATCACAAGAAAGATAATGTGGAATCAAGTCAAGCATATGGGGATGAATTCCTCTCTCCAGAACTGTTTCGATGGTTTACTCGTAATCGTTTGACTTTGAACTCTAAAGAAGTAAAAAATATCTTATCTTATAAAGAAAATGGTATGAAAATTTATCTATTTATAAAGAAAGATGATGGAGAGGGTACAGATTTTTACTACTTAGGCGAAGTAGATATTGCAGAAAATAGTGCAAAGAATGAAGAGATGATGGATGATAACGGTAAAACTCTTCCAGTAGTTTCAATGAATTTGATTTTGGAACGACCAGTTAAGTATGATGTTTATCATTATTTAGTGGAAGAATAAACTCTCTTAAAATCCAAACCTCCCCGTGTAAACGGGTGGTTTGTTCTATAGCTAGAAACCTTTATTACTGCCTCCCTAGAGTGACATCGAATAATTCGCCAACCGCACTACTTTTCCAGTTGACCCTTAAAGGGTCTCTTTTATTTTTACCTAGCTTTTCTTTTTTATCTTCTCATCTGTATGAATTCTCCCATACTGAGTTGATCATCAAATTTTCTTTTTTCACAACCTTAAAGAACGTCTATTCTTGACCTTCTTTAAGGTTGTGAAGTCTTAGATGATTTAATAGTTTTTAATTAAATAGCAAAAGCTTATCATACTTTTTTCTATTAAGATTTTACAAATAACTGAACAAACCTCCTATGACTCCCTACCATGTTGTCGGGGAGGTTGTTTGGGTGGAAGAAACGAACTTCGAGGGTTTCGGAGGGTTGGCATTGCAGGGTTCCTTCGAATTCATTCGTATAAAATACCGCTGTAACGCTATAAAACTCATCGCCGTTTGGGGTTTTGGTGTAAAATTCCTTCCCTGAGAAAACGTGAAGGAGTTTTAAGTTTCGGATTTCCAAACCGATTTCTTCTCGCACTTCCCGCTCCGCCACTTCTTCAAAGCTTTCCCACAGCTCCATTAATCCTCCTGGAAGCCCCCATCTACCTTCTGGCCGTTTTTGCAACAGCACTTCTCCTTTTTCGTTGCAGATGATCACTACCGATCCCGGTAAAATTAACGGTTTTGTCCCAACATACTGTCTTAAAAATTTATAGTATTCCATCACATGTCTCCTGTTCGATTATTTCCATTCCTATTTTTTTCTTGCATTTACGCTTATACCAACATGCCTTTTCTCTTATTGTGACCCTATTATCCCGTTTTGTGAAGTGATTGAGTTGCAATAAAAAAAGAGACGCCTTCGCATCTCTTTTAATGATTTACAAGCAATCGAATTCGGTTTTCCACTGTCGTGCATAATTGGGGGCCAAATGGCGTTCTTAGCACAAACCCTGATT
Organism: Ureibacillus sp. FSL W7-1570; assembly: GCF_038593265.1. Classification (GTDB taxonomy): domain Bacteria; phylum Bacillota; class Bacilli; order Bacillales_A; family Planococcaceae; genus Ureibacillus; species Ureibacillus suwonensis. The sequence continues at coordinate 2,740,532 of NZ_CP151979.1, read as the reverse complement.
TTTCATGCTTTAAAAAGTCGTTTAATAAAAACGCACCGACCGAAGCCAATTCAACCTGTACGTCGATTCTTCGCCCTAACGTTTCCAAAAACTTCCCTGCTTCCGCCAGCAATTCCCGATCGATTGCATCCATATAAATGCATACGTCAATATCGCTTCTTTCTGTCGTCACCGAAATACCCGTTGCGAGCTCAAATCCGACGCTTCCAGTCGGCCCCCATCGCAAGTTGAATTGCTCAAAAGCCTCTTTTATCTTTTTCAAAGGGGGAAGGTGGATTTCATTGGCATATCCTTCAATTCGATCCACTAAATCCACAGGCGTCATCACTTCTACAATATGGCTTTGATGAATAAACGTTCCGAAGCGCTGTTCCCTTGTACTGCCGCGCAAACCGATGGGAACCATACCGTTCATAATCGGCATTCTTCTGACTACCCCATAGTTTTTGGCTGCCGGTGCATCATACACCCAATCCGGAATCGGCGTTGTTTTTTCGAGATGATCAATGCTTTCCCATTTCACAATATCATGTACCTTCAATTCCATTGCGCCTCAATCATCTCTCTTACCTTAATCGAAGCCGCTCTGCCGCCGTTTCGCGCAATTTCAGATGTTAACCGACAAGATAAATCCCGGGCATTGTGCTTTTGAATGTCGTGATATGCATCGATAATGGCATCCATTACCACCTTTTTGTCTTCCTCGTTTGGATTTTTCGCATTAACGCCATCCAACAATTGATAAAGAGCTCCCAGTTGATTGAAGGACTGGATATCATAAGCCATCGCCGGAACTTCCTTCGCTGCTTCATCCAGTTCTTCGATGGAACGCATCGTGATGATTGCCGCCGACTTTTTCGACATCACATGGACGTTGACGCCATCATCATTTAAAGCGATTAATCGGTTCCCTTGCATGCCGTGGGACAAGAACGCCCCGGAAATCGCATTTCCAACAATCGCCGTCACAATTGGATGCCCTGCAAGTCTCGCTGTTGCATAAGCATCGATTGCCGCGGAACAAGCCAAATAAAGGCCGAGCAATTCTTCATGATAACCAAAGGCTTGGCTTGGTACATCGACAATCGGAATAATTAGCCGTTTTTCGGCTGCATCGCAGTCCTCATCAATCGCCTGCTGCACATATTTTGCGATGGTCCATCCTTCCAATAAACCAACTTCCCCTTTCCGGGCACGGTAATAAATGCTTTCCGGATTTGGTACAACCGCAATGACGCGTGCTTTGATGCCATTTATCGCTGTATCTGCTACTAATACCGACGGAACTTCACTTATGGACGGCTTCCCATCCGTTAATAAGTCGAACCACTTTCTCCCTGTGCTTTGTACAACTTCTGTTGGAACCGGCAATTCTGTATTTTGCCTTTCAGTTCCTGCCGCTAACAATTCCCTTGCAACTTCTGGCAATATTCTTTCTTCCAATGTACAAGATTTATATAACGATAAATAATAATCAATTTGTTTTGTTCTATTTTTGAGTTCAATTTCTCCGTTCCAAACGCTCAAAATCGCTTCTTTAAAGTTCTGTACATCATCTTCCACCAAAATATCAATCAATCCAGCTTCTTTGCGTGCTGCTCCACCAATCATTTTCCATATCAATGGGTTATTTTTGGAATCCAGTTCCCGAATGCCCGCTTCTTGCTGGATGACTTCCGGTCCGTTCATTCCCAATCGGCCTTCCCGCGTCATAATCAATGCACTGCATAGTCCCGCTGTTAACGACATGCCGCCAAACGATCCGATTTTTCCTGGAATGATGCCGACAACAGGCACATACTCTCGCAATTCCACGATGGCCGCACTGATTTCCGCAATGGAGAGCAAGCCGTAATTCGCTTCTTGCAAACGCACTCCACCTGTATCGTAAATGATAATAGGGTATATCCTATTGCCCTTCTTGCATTCTTTTAAGACTTTTTCCAATGTGCCTGCGAACTTGGCTCCCGACACTTCCCCAATTCCGCCGCCCTGGAATTTTCCTTCAATGGAGATCACGACGGCATCATTGCCATTCAGTTTTCCTTTTACAATAATCATGCCATCATCAAATTGAGGGACGATGTTTTGTTTTTCCAAATGCGGAGACCCAAACCGATCAAAAGGGCCTAAAATTTCATAAGCGCTTCCTTGGTCCAGCAGCTGGAATGCCCTTTCCCGCGCAAAACTTTCTACTAAACTATTCGTCATAACCTTTACCATTTCCACTCACCTCCACTGCTTGTGCCAAACGAAGGGAAACGATTCCCGGCGTTGCCCCGAAATCGTTAATCGTAATGCGGGCTGAAACATCATTTAGGCTGACAAAACGCTCGATGACTTTTTTCCACGTATCTTGGAAGCCCGTAATCCCCGTACGAATTTCAAATACTGCTTGATTATCATCAGTCGGTTCCACAAGCACTTCCAAATCACCTGATCCGACAACGCCAACATGGGCTCGATTTGTAATTTTCTTTGTTGCTGGAAACGAATATGTGAACTTCTCCACTCTACCTCTCCCCTTTTTTAGCTGGTTGTGACAACTGCCATTTGATGTGCATATTGCGTTTGACAAATTTTATAGATATAAATGGTGGCGGCCAGTAAATCAGCGCTCCCTCCCGGCGATAAATGCCGCTTCACAAATTGCTCATTCATGTCTTCCAGTTCTTCTAAATTCCCATTTTTCAGAACCTTCTTTGCGTACCGTTTGGCAAATGTTAATCCTTCCATGCCGCCGCGGTGCAATAGGCACGTATCATCTAAATTTGCCATGAGCGCCAGTAACGCGCGAAACTTTGCAATCTCATAATTATAACGTTGTACCGATGACTTGAATTCCGGCAAACTGTAATGGCGAATGTGGGGAAAACCCAATTGTGCCTCCGCCTTCGCACCCAAAACTCCATATTTTTGAATCACCTTCATGCCATTTGTCCGTTGAAAGGGAATAAAACGATCTTCGTAATGCGCAATTTCACCCGCAGTAAAACAAAGGGTCTCTTCATCGCACGCTCCAAAATGGATGGCTGCCGCGGCTGTTATTAATCCAAGGGACCAAATGGCTCCTTTATGGGTGTTGACGCCCTTTGTCACTTGAAACATCCTCATTTCGCCTTGCCGGCCAATCTCACCGATTCTTTCCCGCAAATATTGAGAAGGCTTTTCACCATACGACTCAAAAGCCATTTGATAAAAGGTTTCTCGTAAACTTTGCGCTGATTCAATCATCAGTTGATACGTCAAATCATCATGTGAACCTTGGTCATTTCGGTCCACAAGCCCGGGTTTAGGAGTTAGCGAGACTTCCTCAATGAGTGAGGCTACTGCCAATTCAGCTAATGTGGATGATAATTGGTATACGTCAATCACTTGTCTCTCCCTCTCCTTACCAACTGCGGAATCTGGCTGGTGGGTTGTACAATCCTCCTGACCATTGCACGAGTTCATCAATATTTTTAGCGGCAAGCAATGAACGTTTGGCATCAGAACGGCGAATTCCTAAGTCTTCAGGCATTGCAATAAGCCCTTTCTCTCGCAATTTTTCAGTTGATTTCGGATTATGCTCCATACCAATCGGTGTTACCCCTGCAATCGCCGCAATCATTTCTCGTCTTTCAGCCATACTATCTGATTTGTAAAGGTAAGCAATTCCTTCCTCCGTCACAATATGTGTTACGTCTTCTCCATAAATCATCACTGGCGCCACTCGTAGCTTTGCCTGATCTTTAACATGAATAGCATCAAGAGATTCAACAAATACTGGCTTGTTTGCTTCTTGAAATGTTTCAGCCACTTGCACGACTAACTTTTTGCCTCTTGCCAGCGGATCATCAGAAGTTTTGAGATTATACCAAGCATCTGTTGCGTGTCTTCGTCCACCAGGGTTATGCCCCATATTCGGTGCTCCACCATAGCCGGCCACTCGCCCTCTCGTTACAGTGGATGAATTTCCTAAAGCATCCATTTGCAAAGTGGAGCCAATAAATAAATCCACTGCATATTGGCCAGCTAGTTGGGCTAAAGTTCGGTTTGAGCGAAGACTGCCATCTTTTCCTGTGAAGAAAATGTCTCTTCTTGCTTCAATATACTTTTCCATCCCTAACTCGCCGCCGAAACAATAGACGCTCTCTACCCATCCAGACTCAATTGCTGGAATCAGTGTTGGGTGGGGATTCAAAACCCAGTTTGTACAGATTTTTCCTTTTAACCCTAATGATTCACCGTACGTTGGCAACAGCAATTCCACAGCGGCTGTATTAAAGCCGATACCATGGTTTAACGATTTAACCCCATGCTTTTCGTAAATGCCGCGAATAATCATCATTGCTTGTAAAATTTGAATATCTGTAATGTGTCTCGGGTCTCTCGTAAATAACGGTTCCAGCTCATATGGCTCATCTGCCACAACCACAAAATCCACCCATGAACTTGGAATATCAACACGAGGCAGCTCATCGACAATTTCGTTTACTTGCACAATGACAATGCCGTCTCGGAACGCAGTAGCCTCTACCAATGTCGGCGTTTCTTCTGTATTTGGGCCGGTATAAAGATTTCCGTATGGATCCGCCTTATCTGCCGCAACGAGGGCCACTTGCGGAATTAAGTCTACAAACAATCGCCCATACAGCTCGATATACGTATGCAAGTCGCCTAATTCTATTTTTCCGTCTTCTATCATTTGAGCGATGCGGAGACTTTGTGGACCCGCATAAGAAAAATCTATTTTTCTGGCAATTCCATATTCAAATATATCTAAATGTTCCGGTCTTGAAATGCTTGAAATAATCATGTGCAAATCGTGAACTTTTTTCGGATCCACTTGCACTAAAGATTTAGATAAAAACGAAGCTTGCTTTTGGTTATTCCCTTCCAGTACCACCCGATCGCCAGGTTTGATTAAGCGCTCCAAAACTTCTACTATGCGCTCGGTCGGAATAATCACTCCGTCAACAAGACCTTGGACACTTTCGATCGTTTTCTTTTTCGCTTCGACTCTTGTAGTCCAAGATTTCCTTTCCATTTCCACACTTGAAATCACCATTTATGAACACCCCTTTATTGATTTGACATGACATATAAACAATCATCTATTCCATTCATTGAGACAGACAGCGTTTGAACGGGAGGAAATGCTTGTTGGGCCAACTTCGATAAAACATTCCCCGGCGGCATTTCGATCAAACATTTTGCTCCCATCTCATATAGCAAGTTGACGGCATCATACCATCGAACCGGATAACAAATACTTTTTGCTAAGTCTTCTTTTACCGCATCAGCCGTCGTTAGTAATCTTGAATTGATGTTGCTTGAAATCGGAATTTTCGGATTTTTCAGGTCGCAATGATCCAATTCCTTCATTAGCTCTTCACTTACCTGTTGAAACAACGGACAATGAGAAGGAGTCGATACATTTAGCAGATGAGCTGATGTAGCGCCATTGGCTTTCACATATTCGATGACTCGTTCTAAACCTTTGATGGAGCCTGACAGGGTTATTTGAGTTGGCGCATTTCGGTTAGAGACATATACCGGTTCTTTTTCATCGAATAACTCGTTAACGATTTCGGATAGTTTATATTCATCTAATCCTAATACGACAGCCATTCCGTACCCCAAATCATAGGCTTTTTCCATGAGTTCTCCTCGTTTGGTGACTAACTTTAATGCCGTTTCAAATGAAATAACGCCGGAAGCTACAGCTGCTCCAAATGCACCTACGGAATGGCCCGCAACAAAATGAGGGATTAGCCCATTTTTTTCAAACACTTTCAAGGCACTGACAGAAGCAATTAATAAACATTGTTGCACCGCCTTGGTTGAAGAGAGAGCTTCTTTCGTATGCAATGAATCAATGGAAATATTTAATATTTCTTCGCTTTCTTCTAAAATTTCTTTTACGGCTGGATCTTCAGGTAAATCATAGAGCATTCCTTCATATTGAGAACCTTGCCCTGGAAAGAGAAAAGCACTTTTCAATATAAGCCTCCTCTCTAGAATAAAATTTTACTAACATTTGTAATCACATCTTCCGTATGTTTGCGAAGCAGTGAAATAAATTCTTCTACTCTATTTTCTTTTAAAAACTCATACATTTTTCGATGCTCTGTTTTCGAGTTTTCTACCGCTTCCGTTAATGAAAAGTGAATGCTTTGAATTCGAATAAGAGGAAGGCTGATTTTACTATACACTTCTTCTAATACGGAACTTTCGCTAAATTTGATGAGCGTATAGTGATATGCGTAGTTAAGATATACGTATTGCAGTCGGTTGCAACAGTCATCCATTTCATCCAAAATAAGCTTCAATTCTTTTAATAAATCTTGTTTTTTATGTGGATCTCGAATTTTTTTCGCTGATAATAGCTCGATATTATTTCGAATATCTAATAAATCTTGAATTTCGGATAGTGTATAACCTTTGACAAAAGCACCTTTTCTTGGAATTCTTTCTATTAATCCTTCTGTAGTGAGCAAATAAATCGCTTCTCTAACTGGAGAGCGGCTGATGTTGAACAATTCGGCATAAGTGCTTTCAACAATTTTATCCCCCGGTTTTAATTCCCCTTTTAATATTTGCTCGATGATTTTTTCCGCAACCATTCTTGATAAAGCGTTATCTGATGGATAATTAATAAAAAATTCCATGTTCATCACTTCTCTATCCTATATTCTGTATTTTTTAAATATACAGTCGACTGTGTACATAAATCATAATACAGGAAATGCACATTTTCAATCGAAAATTCGTTTTTTTTCTGTTTAGTTCAAATTTATTATTGATTTATTTCTTTTCATGAAATATGATACTTACAAATATACAGTCGACTGAATATTCTATTAATTCACGAAAAGGGGTGTTAAATGTTGGTTATTTATGGTGTTGCCATTTTGGCTGGGTGTTTTTTGGTTGGTTCAATTGTCGGTGAATTCATTGGGGCATTGATGGGAGTCGATTCAAATGTTGGTGGCGTAGGAATTGCCATGCTGCTTTTAATCATTATTGTCGATAAGTTGATCAAAACCGGGAAAATTTCTAAACCTTCATTAGAAGGCTTAAGTTTTTGGAATCAGATGTATATTCCGGTTGTCATTGCGATGGCAGCCAGCCAAAACGTATTGGGCGCTTTAACAGGCGGTCCATTAGCCATTATTGCGGGGATCGGCGTTGTTGTAATTAGTTGGGCATGCGTTCCCCTGCTCAGCGGAAAAAAACATTCTGAATCAACTTTTCATGAAGCCATCGTGAGGGGGGAAACGGATGCTTGATTTAATCAAAAATGTATTTGCAAATAATGGATTGATTACCGCATTTGTTGTAGTCGGATTAACAATGTGGTTTGCTTATTTCATATCCGATAAATTCACAAAAGGCAGGATTCATGGCTCCGCTATTGCCATTGTGATTGGTTTGGTATTGGCCTACTTTGGCGGAGTAGCCACTGGCGGCTCGAAAGGAATTGCAGATGTAAGCGTTTTAGCAGGAATGGGCTTTTTAGGAGGCAGTATGTTAAGAGATTTCGCCATCGTTGCCACTTCCTTTGGTGCAAACTTTGATGAAATTAAAAAAGCCGGTTTTAGGGGCGTCATCTCCCTGTTTATCGGCGTCGTGTTGTCCTTTATTGTAGGGGTGATCTTCGCATTTGTGTTCGGCTACCGGGATGCGGTGAGCATTACAACCATCGGCGCCGGAACCGTTACGTATATTGTGGGTCCGGTGACAGGCGCCGCATTAAATGCGGGTTCAGAAGTGATTGCCATCAGTATTGCAGCCGGCTTAGTAAAATCCGTATTAGTGATGATCGGCACTCCATTTGTCGCCAGATTCATCGGTTTAAATAATCCAACGTCTGCCATGGTTTATGGCGGATTAATGGGGACAACTTCCGGCGTAACGGGCGGTTTGGCAGCAACTGATCCTAAGTTGGTTCCTTATGGCGCTGTTACAGCCACATTCTATACGGGTTTAGGCTGTCTATTGTGTCCTACTCTCCTATTTTTAATTACAGATACTTTCTTGTAATCGATTGGAAACCATAGCACCTCCTCTGTAATGCATCACTCTTACAGGGAGGTGCCAATCAATGATATACGTTGTTTGAATTCGGGTTTATCGCTTTTGAAAACAGAAAAGAGCCACTAAATATAATTTTCTCAATTTTGGAATGTACCTGTTCGAATGCCGTTGGTGTTGGAAAAGGTGCATTCTTTTTGACGTCCCAAAAACAGAAATCAAACAATACACTAAACTTACTATAAACTCCCGAGTCGCTCAATAAACATACGATGACTTCCCACCATATTCTCCGGCAGACGGTCCCTATGGAAAAAACGGACTTCGAGGGTTTCAGCGTGCTGAAATTGAAGGGTTCCTCCGAATTCCTCGGTGTAAAACACGGCGGTTACACTGTAAAATTCATCTCCGTTTGGGGCTTTTGTATAAAATTCTTTTCCTGAAAAGACGTGCAGGAGTTGCAAATTTCGGATCTCGAGGCCAATTTCTTCCCGCACTTCCCGCTCAGCCACTTCTTCAAAGCTTTCCCCAAGCTCCATCAATCCTCCTGGCAGCCCCCATCTTCCTTCAGGGCGTTTTTGCAAAAGCACTTCTCCCTTTCCATTGCCGATGATCACCACTGAACCCGGCAAAATCAATGGTTTTGTCCCTACATATTGTCTCAAAAACTTATAATACTCCATGGCTGAATCTCCTTGTTGCCTTATAATGAACCGGCACATTATCTACCTCATATTTTGACCCTTTTTCTTCTTCCTGATGGCTGAAATCTATTTTTCTTGCCCTGCGGCTTCCTCCGCTTCCACTGCCTTTTCCCCTCTTAATCCCAAAACAATTAATAGGATACCCAGGATTAATTGAAGAACGCCCAATATATACGGCACCAAGTTTCTCGTCCAATATACATTATAGAAAAAATTCTCAATCGTATATCCTGCTGAATGAATGGTGATGGCCGCATGGACAAGCCCAAACAATATCGATCCCGACAAAATGAAAATCGCTCCAAGAAGTATTTTCAATAATTGCAAATCATTCACCTACTTATATTAAGAGAAATCTATCTTCTCAAATATACGGCAGGTTTGATAAATTTTCCATCCTCTTTTCTATCTACAAAGCCATTGTAAAATTCTTTTTTCTTTTTACTTCCAAGGAACTATTCCATTAACCGCCAACTTTTTATACCAAACTGTGATCCATCATATTTTTTCACAAAAAAGTCCCCCTTCCATCAACGGAAGAGGGCTTTTTCTTTCCCTCAAAGTTCCTGCAATTTCTTTTTATTCTTGTTGATTTTCATCATCGGAATGGATAAAAGCACCGCCACAAACAAATTGAAGAAGGCAACCACTCCATGCATAACCCCTGTGTCCGATTGCCCCAACAACGTGAAATTCGTCCCTGCACCGGCAATGTTGGCCAAAAAAAGAACAAGAAACGTATTTAAGATGCGATTAAGATAGGTTATTTTGGAGCTTGCATCCGTATACAGTTCAAACGTTCCTTCACTTGCCGGCTTTTTCACATAGATCCAGCCAAAGAATTCATGCACAATCGTCGCGCCGCTGTCCTGAAGGAACTCAAAATATTCCGCTTTCTCTTTCTTCGATAAGTTCCCCAAAAACTCATTACGGTAAATAAATGTGCCAGGCTCGCCCTTTGTAAATACAAAACGTCCGGTTGTAAATTTCTCAAGGTGCCATCCTTCTTTTGCCATTTCATTGATCCATTTTTCTTCTTTTTCATAGTCCAGAAAAAAACGATATTTCACCTTTCTCATTCCGATTGCCCTCCTTTGGTTATGAATAATCCGTTATGATACAGCTCCGCCAGCCGCCGGATTTCCGCTTCCACTACTTGCTTTCCTTCTTCCGTAATGACGTACTCCTTTTTCCGTCCTTCCTCTTCCAATGGCTGGATCCATTTCCGTTTCACAAGGGATTTGATGGCTCCATAGACGGTGCCCGGTCCAAGTTCCACCCTTCCTTTGCTCAGTTCGGAAACATATTGCATGATTCCGTATCCATGCCGTGGTTCATAAAGGGCCAAAAGTATATAATAGACTCCTTCTGTCAGAGGCGTTTTTTCATCCATTTTCGCACCACCTATCGTCATCCGATATATCGTCTGTTGATATAAATATATCAGGTGCCGATATATTTTTCAATCACTTTTTTCCTCCAAACAAAAAACCCTTTAACCTGCTTTGGCAAACGGTTGAATGCCTGATTATTGAAGCCAATAAAAAAACCACTTTTGCACTTCTGTCACCTCATATTGGAAAGCCTCCCCTTAACGAAAGCCCATCTAAAAGGTTTCAAAGTGAAAGTGGTTATAAATACTTTTCTTAGAAATTGGATTACTAATACAAAATGCCTATCTGACAAAAACGGATTGAACCGTGCTCTCAAAATCTTTCTTTTCCATCCATCTTAAAAATTCCTTCGCCAATGTCGGATCAAATTGGGTTCCGGTATTTCTTTCGATTTCTTCGTATGCTTCCTTCCATGTGAACGGTTTACGGTATGGCCTTAATCCGGTCATGGCTTCAAATGTATCCGCCAAGCCCAATAACCGGGAAAGAAAAGGAATTTCTTCCTTTGCCAAACCATACGGATATCCCTTTCCATCCCAACGTTCATGATGGAATAAGGCCAGTTGGGATATCTCATCGGATAATCCATTATTCTCCAAAATCTCAAATCCATACAAAGGATGTTTTTTGATCTGTTCATATTCTTCATCTGTCAATTTTCCATTTTTATTTAAAATATCACCATCGATTTTTATTTTGCCGATATCATGCAGCAAAGCGCCAACTTCCAACTTTTTTCTCTCATTTTTTGACAAACCCAGTTCCTTTGCAAAAAACACTGCGATTTTTGTCACTCTATTCGAATGATGAAATATCAGCGGATCCTTTTCACCCAGTTCTCTCATCAATTTGCAAAACACACAATATAGTTCCTGTTTCATACTCTAAAATTTTAATCATGAACAACATTAATAAATGGGGTTTGCATAGTCAACTTTATTGTTTTGAAAAAAACCGATGATTTTCCAATATTGAACCTTTTGTGTCAGACTGGTTGTTTATAAAAACCCGGCCACCGAACTTTGACATGCCCATCGGATATTATGACAATGCTATTCTGATATGGGTCAAATGATGTTCCTCATGCCAATATAATTTCGCAAATTCAGCTCCCACGGCCGTTTTTCCGTTGATTGGATGGTTATAAGTACGGTTGATTTGTTCCTCCGTCAGGCTTTTTCCCAATGAAACAATCCGCTCATTCAATCCTTCGATGATTTTTATGGAACTTTCCACCGAAAGATCCGTATCCGGCAAGACTGCCCAAATATTTTCATCGAATACCGCCACATCGGGATTGTCATCCGTCAGTGCCAGCTTCAAACGTATGTACATGTGCACTTGGGCATCCGCAATATGGTGGACTAGCTGGCGGACAGTCCAAGAACCTTCGCGATACGTTTTATTCAATTCTTCCTCATTCAATACGCCCACCGTTTCTCTCAAGCGAATCGGAAATGTTTCAATGTCCTTTAACCATTTCTGTACCTGTTCCAGAGTCACTTTTTCAGGAACTTTCAATTCCCCAATCGGGTATCGTACATCCACCATATCATCCACTCCCTATTTATGATTGTGTCTGACTCCCTGCCGCTTATATTTTTTTGTATTCAGGATGCCCATGTTGCTTGCATCCAAACAAATAGCACCCGCCGGTAAAATAAGCGGCAAACAGGAATTTCGGAATATACCCCGAAACCAACTTCTCTTTCAATTGTCCATAATAATCGATTTCTTCCCTGCAGGTTTCTATCAACTCTTTCCGATCATTCTCCGTCCAGTATTCATCCGTTTCCTCTTGCAACACTTCTTCTATTCTTTTGTTTGTTGTTGCAATTGCCTCTTTGATCACTTCATCCAGCCGGGATAAACGGTTCATCTTATACAAAGCATAAGCGAATCTGCTGATCCAATAAGGACTGCTCAAGCTATCATTGCATCCTTTTTCAAACCAATAAATCGCTCCATTGTAATTATTTATCTCAATATATAAATCGGCAATTTCAATTTCTCCTATAGAACTCTCCGATTTTTTGTTCCGGAAAAAACAATCCAATGCTTCTTTTGCATCTTGGAATTTTCCCAAATCGATCAAACATTTTATATAGCAATATATTGAAAGGTCGGCATCTTCTTCTGAAATATCCGGATGTTCTGATGCCTGCAAATAATATTTCGCAGCAGGTTCTATTTCACCCAGTTGATAATAAACCGCCGCCAAATTGATTCGCGCTTCACTGGAAGGTTGAATCGATATGGACTTCTCCAATGCCTCTTTTGCTTCTTTCCAATTTTCCCGTTTAATATGGATTTCCCCCAAAATGTTATAAGGGAAACGAGACGCGGGATTCAATGCAACCGCTTCTTGAATCAGTTCAAAGGCTTGATCAACGTCCTCTTCTTCATAAAGATACATCCATGCAAGATTATTCAATGCTTGCACATCTCTATATTGATTTAATGCCTCATGGAACAGGTCCATCGCTTTCCCGTATGCATTTCGTTCATAATATTCAATCGCTTTTTGATTCAGATTCAATTAAGTACCCCCAAATATCCCCTCTCTATTCTCCTTATAAAATATAAGAAAGGGTTACGTTGTACAATATGCGTAACCCTTTCTCAACTTACATTATTTTACTTCTGCTTCTTCAAATAACATTGTACCTTTTTCTTTGTAATGTTGATGGAAGGAGAAGGCTTTTTCTAAGATATGAGGTGTTTGACCACCCACTTTTTCTTTCGCTTCTTCAAAGTACGCACGTAATTGAGGTCTGTATGATGGATGAGCAATTTCAATGATTTTTTCTGCTCTCTTCACTGGAGGAAGTCCACGAAGATCCGCATAACCTTGTTCAGTGATGATTACGTCCACATCATGTTCTGTATGGTCAACATGAGAAACGAATGGAACAATTGCTGAAATTGCTCCGCCTTTTGCTAAAGAAGGCGTTACGAAAATAGTAATTCTTGCATTACGCGCAAAATCACCAGAACCGCCGATACCGTTCATAATATGTGTGCCACTTACATGAGTAGAGTTTACGTTACCGTAAATATCCACTTCCAACGCAGTGTTGAAGGAAATAACCCCTAAACGGCGGATCACTTCTGGATTGTTGGAAATCTCTTGTGGTCTGAACATGATTTTATCTTTATATTTTTCCAAGTCTTCCGCTAATGAATCAACACGTTTTTTGGAAAGTGAGAACGCAGTACCGGAAGCGAATTTCACGATACCCGCATCAATCAAGTCAAAGATACCGTCTTGCAACACTTCAGAGTGCACAATTACATCTCTGAATTGCGCATCTTTCATGTTTTTAAGAACCGCATTGGCAACAGAACCTACACCTGATTGCAGTGGAGCCAATGAAATTGGCAATCTTCCTTCTTCCACTTCTTTGTTCAAGAAGTCGATCAAGTGGTCTGCAATCGCTTGTGTTTCTTCATTTGGTTCGAATAGAGGTGAAGGAATATCCGGCTCTTCAGAAATGATAACACCTTTTACTTTTTCCGGATTTACACGAATTCCAATTTCACCGATTCTGTCGGAAGCATTGTAAAGTGGAATGTCTTTACGTTCACCTTGTTCCTTTTGGATAAAAATGTCATGTAAACCTTCATACGCTCTAGGAGCAGCGATATTCACTTCGATGATAACGTTTTCAGCTTTTTCGACAAAAATCGGAGAGTTACCTACAGAACCTGTCGGAATGATAAGTCCATCCTCTGTGATTGCTGCCGCTTCAATAATCGCGTAATCGATTTTTCCTAAAGTGCCTTTGCGCACTTCTTCCGCTGTATGAGATAAATGTTGGTCGATATAATACATTTCGCCGGAATTGATTTTCTTACGCATTACAGGGTTTGCCTGATATGGAACGCGCAAGTTTACGATATCCGCTTCCGCCATTGCCTGGTCAGCAGCTGGACCCAAAGACGCGCCTGTATACACATTCACTTTGAATTTTTCTGTTTTACCGCGCTCTGAAAGTGCTTTTGGGAACACTTTTGGCTCACCAAAAAGAGTGAATCCGCTCATACCAAGGTTCATGCCATCTTTGATCCAAGACGCCGCTTCCTCGGCAGAAACGATTTTGTCTAAAAATGCTTTGTTTCTAATAAATTGGCTTAAGTCTTTTTCCATCAACTAGTCACCTCGTATATATAGTAATTTTAAGAATTCACTTTACCATTTACGAACATAAAATACACAAAATTTTCCATTTCAAGTTTTTGAACATTTTATGAACAAGCCCTTTAATTTCAATTGTAAAGATGTATTATACGTTCGTCTAATAAAAGATTTTTATGAATATAATAGAAAAAAACTATCGTTATACAGAAATAACTGATTTTTATAGTTTAACCATATTGAAAAATTTTATGAAATTGCATATAATACTCTATGAACGGGGCATTAGCACAGTTGGGAGTGCGCTACGCTGGCAGTGTAGAGGTCACCGGTTCGAGCCCGGTATGCTCCATAAAAAAGAACCGCAAAATCGATTGCGGTTCTTTTTATTTTGCACAGTATAATATTTTTCTACAAAATCTATTATTTATTCTGTAATAAACGCAATTTTTCGTTCAACTTGCGGTACACCACTTGCAAATCCCTTTCCGTGCTCGCTTCCACCGCTTCATCCAATGCAAACCACTTCACATCGCTGTTTTCATCCGGCTTGATGTGCAATGTTTCCAGTTCATCGGCTTCCAATAAATAAGTGGCATTCAAATGCACATGCGTTGCCACATGTTTTCCCCGTTTTTCATGGGCTGCGACGCCTAAAATTTCTATTGAGAATATGTCATTCAATACGGGGTTCACCTGCTTCAGTCCCGTTTCTTCCTTCGCTTCTCTGATGGCCACTCTCAATAAGTCGGCATCTCCGTCCGCATGCCCCCCAACCCAAGACCATGATTGATAAATGTTGTGATAGATCATCAACACTTTTGTACGGTCTCTGTTCACGATCCATGCAGAAGCGGTAAAATGGGCGAATTCATTCTCCCTCGTCAGTAAATTATCAAACGTATCCATATAGCGGAGAATGAGTTCTTTGTCCTTCTCTTCCTGTGCATTATAGGGAATGTAGTTTTCGATTTGTTGGCGTAAATCCATGTTGATTGCTCCTCTAGTATATTCTTTATTTTATCATGCAGAAAAAGTACAAATATTCTTTTGAACTATCAATAACGTTTCGACAGTACAACGAAAGATGAAAAAACCGTTATCATGATCAACGTCGCCAATACGCACACAGTCTGATAACCGTTTAAAAGGAGTACATTAAATTCAAACAGCAGCATCAATACTAATATATATCCCATAATAAAAAAATAACTTACAAACATTCCTTTTTCCCGAATCCGTTTGGAACGTTCATCATTGGCCTTGAATTGGGGATA